>CAZERX010000154.1:0-4567 GCA_964515045.1 uncultured Eubacterium sp. | reverse complement strand
ATCATCTTTTCGCGCTTTGCACTGCCGAAGGTGCTTCGGCGTATGAGTCTGCGAGAGGACGAATGCGTGATGACGGACGGCGCACTCGATGCGGTGGTGGCGCGCTATGCGGATACGAGCGGTATCCGCGATCTGGAGCAGGCGGCAGAGCATCTCGCCGCGAATGCATTGTACCGGATCGAGGTAGAGCACGTGGAGCGTGTGACCTATACGGAAGAAATGGTAAAGGAGCTGCTTGATTAGCAGCTCCTCTTTGGCGCATGATGCTTAGATAAAGCGATAAATGATGATGGCAAGGATGATGCCGAGGATCGTGGCGATGCTGAAATGGATGGTAAAGCCGAAGGTCAGCGTCAGTACAGCCATGTCGAGCACGACCGGACTGGTCAGACCGAACGTTTTGCCATAATTCAGCCACGAAAAAGCGCTGTTAGCGGCAAGATTTCCGATGAAGCTGCCGAGCACTGCGCCGATCAGTACGAGCATGATGAGCACCCATGTGCTCTTATTTGCGATACCTTTACTCATATGTAAGTCTCCTTTTTGTTTGGATAGCTGCAGCTTTGACCGCGACCGTTTTGCAGTTATCAGATAAAAATTGGAATAAAATCACTGCATATAGTCTAACATATGAGAAAAAGACACACAATACACAAATTCAAAAGAAACACGGGAGAACTACAAATGCAACAGAATTTTTCTAAGGGTCTGCGTGACGGAGTTCCGATCTGTCTCGGCTATCTGTCCGTTGCCTTTACCTTCGGACTGCTCGGCGTGGGGATGGGACTGGCTTGGTGGCAGGTGACGCTGATCTCTCTGACGAACGTGACCTCTGCGGGACAGTTTGCAGGTCTGACACTGATGATGGAGGGCGGTGCGCTGATCGAAATGGTCATAGCACAGTTTTTTATCAATCTGCGTTACCTTTTGATGTCGATCTCGCTGACGCAGAAGGTGGATGAACGGTTCCGCGGGATCGCGCGCTGGATCCTCGCCATGTGCGTGACGGATGAGATCTTTGCCGTGGCAATGTCGCAGGAAAAGCCGGTCAGCCGGAGCTACTTTGCGGGACTTGCACTGACACCGTATCTTGGCTGGGGTGTCGGCACACTTGCAGGCGCGCTGCTCGGTGAGATCGTTCCGGCGGGTGTGGCAGAGATATTCGGCATCGCGATCTATGGGATGTTCCTCGCGATCATCATACCGAAGGCACGCGACAGCCGTCCGGTGTGCGAGGTCGTGCTGCTGGCAGCCGGACTGAGCTGTATCGTATCCTATGTGCCGTTCATCCATCTGTCCGCAGGCATGTCCGTCACGATCTGTGCGGTCGCAGCAGCGGCGTATGGCGCATGGCGGCATCCGTTAGCGGCGGAGGAAGTCGCAGAGGAGGTGTCACATGCCTAGTCTTACGATGTATTTTAAGTATGTCGCCGTGATGGCGCTCGTTACTTATATTCTGCGTGCCCTGCCGTTCGTGCTGGTCAAAAAGAAGATCACAAATATTTATATCCGCTCCTTTCTGGAATACATACCTTATGGTGTGCTGGCGGCAATGACATTTCCGGCAGTATTCACCTCGGCAGGTGCGCTCGTGCCGTCACTGGCAGGCATGAGTGTCGCGCTGCTCCTCGCCTATCGCAGAAAAGGACTGCTCACCGTGGCGATCGGAGCGGTGGCGGTCGCAGCCCTGCTGACGGTTGTATAAAAATAAAGGAGCAACAGAATGTCAGCAAACAATGAGTTCAAACCTTATATTCCGGCAGACCGCGTTCTGCCGGAATTGTCCGTTGTGTCTATCGTTCTTGGCGTGCTGCTCGCGGTCTTATTCGGCGGAGCGAATGCCTATCTGGGACTGCGTGTCGGCATGACCGTATCCGCGTCCATTCCTGCGGCGGTGATTTCCATGGGTGTCATCCGAATGCTTCTGCGCCGCGATTCCATTTTAGAAAATAATATCGTACAGACGATCGGCTCTGCCGGAGAATCCGTAGCGGCAGGTGCGATCTTTACCCTGCCTGCGGTCTTTATGTGGGCAGATGAGGGCGGAACGGCAGCTCCTACGCTGACGGAGATCGCACTCATCACGCTCGCCGGAGGTCTGCTCGGCGTGCTTTTTATGATCCCGCTCCGTTCGGCGCTGATCGTAAAGGAGCATGGAGTCCTGCCGTATCCGGAGGGACAGGCGTGCGCCAAGGTGCTGCTCGCGGGAGAGTCCGGCGGTGCAAAGGCGGGAACGGTGTTTGCCGGACTCGGTATCTCGGCGGTGTATAAGTTCCTTGCGGATGGTCTGAAAGCCTTCCCAAGCGAGGTCGATATCGCCCTCCGCAGGTATCGCGGGGCGGGCATCGGGATGGACGTTCTGCCGGCACTGCTCGGAGTCGGCTACATCTGCGGTGCACGCATTTCGTCGTATCTATTGGCGGGCGGTACGGTCGGCTGGTTCGTACTAATGCCGCTCATCGCGCTTTTTGGCGGCGATTCTGTGATATTTCCTGCGGCAGAGCCGGTGTCCATGCTCGATACGTGGGCGCTCTGGAAAAATTATATCCGCTACATCGGCGCGGGTGCCGTGGCATGCGGCGGGATCTTGAGTCTGATCAAAACGCTGCCGATGATCGTGCGCACCTTTCACGATTCCGTGCGGGGGCTTCGGGCAGGCAGAACGGAGGCAGTCAGCCGCACACAGCGGGAGATCGGGATGAAGGCCGTGCTCGCCGGTATCGCAGCAGTCGCAGTCGTGATGTGGCTCGTTCCGGCGATCCCCGTGAACCTCGCGGGTGCACTGATCATCGTGATCTGTGGATTTTTCTTTGCAACGGTGTCTGCGCGCATGGTGGGACTGGTCGGAAGCTCGAATAATCCGGTGTCCGGTATGGCGATCGCGACCCTGCTGATCGCGACGATCCTGCTGAAAAGCGGCGGGATGACCGGCTATGGCGGGATGGTGTCTGCGATCGCGGTCGGTACGGTCATCTGCATCATTGCGGCAGTTGCGGGTGATACCTCGCAGGACTTAAAGACCGGTTATCTCATCGGATCGACACCGAAGCATCAGCAGATCGGGGAGCTGATCGGCGTGACGGCTGCCGCGCTTGCCATCGGAGCCGTGCTGTATCTGTTCAATACGGCGTGGAGCTACGGCTCGACGGAGCTGCCTGCGCCGCAGGCGATGCTCATGAAAATGGTCGTCGAGGGCGTGATGGGCGGCGATCTGCCGTGGGATCTCGTGTTTGTCGGCGTGGCGGTGGCGGTCGTCGCAGAGATCCTCGGCATACCGGTACTGCCGTTCGCCGTCGGACTGTATCTGCCGATCCACCTCAGCACGCCGATGATGGCGGGAGGCATCGTGCGGTGGTTTTTTGAGCGAAAGGGCACGCGTCATGCGGCAGGGCTTGATCGGGGCGTGCTGTATGCGTCGGGGCTGATCGCGGGGGAAGGACTGGTCGGGATCCTGCTCGCCGTGCTTTCGATCATAAAGCATGGGAACGGAAGCGTTGCTGATGCGATCGCATTGCCGACGGGTCTTGGAAATATTGGCGGGCTTTTGGCATTCGCACTGCTGTGTGCGACACTGGTTTTTGTCATTGGAGCGGAGACAACGGAGCATGAAGCATCAGAGTCAGAGTGATAATTTTCTGGATTACATCCCCAGACAGAACGTGCGCTGTCCGCAGCGGGTCAACACATCCGGACAGGTTGAGGTACAGCTTGTGCACCGCAGTGTGACTGACCGGCTGGCACAGCTTTTTTTCAAACGGAAATGCCCGCGCGCGAGCTGGATCGAGCTGGAGGGCATGGGCAGCTTTATCTGGCGGCAGATCGACGGCAGACGGAGCATTTATGCGCTCGGACAGTTGCTCCTCGCAGAATACGGATCGGAGGCAGAGCCGCTCTATGAAAGGCTCTGTACCTATATCGGCACGCTCTGTCGTGCGGGATTTCTTGAGATTGAAAAGAAAACCGACGCCATTGATTAAAATTAAGTTGACATGCAGATTAAAACATGCTAAGTTTAAGTTATCAACTGTTAATCGACTTAAAATATGGTGGAGGTATACAAATGGATGTCAGACAGGCATATGAAAGCTGGTGCACGGATACTTATTTTGATGCGCAGACGAAGGAGGAGCTGCGCGCCATCGCACAGGATGCGGCAGAGATCGAGGATCGTTTTTACCGGAGACTGGAGTTTGGTACGGGCGGTCTGCGCGGCGTGATCGGTGCGGGTACGAACCGCATGAACATCTACACGGTACGTCAGGCGACGCAGGGACTGGCGAATTATATCCTCGCGCAGAACGGACAGGAGCGCGGGGTGGCGATCGCCCATGATTCGCGGCTGATGTCGCCGGAATTTGCGCGGGAGGCGGCGCTGTGCCTGAATGCGAACGGCATCCGCACCTACCTGTTTGAGAGCCTGCGCCCGACACCGGAGCTGTCGTTTGCCGTGCGGGAGTTATCCTGCATCGCAGGCATCGTCATCACGGCAAGCCACAATCCGAAAGAATATAACGGCTACAAGGTTTACTGGGAGGATGGCGCACAGATCAAACCGCCGCATGACAAA
>CAZERX010000153.1:0-4603 GCA_964515045.1 uncultured Eubacterium sp. | reverse complement strand
AGCAATGACGCGCTGTATGCGATGCTGAGTGCTTACGTCGCAGAAAAAGAAGTGAAAAACGGCTATGTGATGTGGCCGATCCGTACCGCGGTATCCGGCAAGCAGATGACACCGGGCGGTGCGACCGAGCTGATGGAGGTGCTCGGCAGGGAGGAGACCATCGCGCGTATCGAGGCAGCGATCACGAAGCTGCAGGAAGTACAGGCATAACTGCCGACTGCTAGAACGCATCAATGTGCGCGTAAAGTAGTAGTCATGGCATGGAGCAAGGATGCAAAAAACTACATGGAGGGTAAACGTATGAAGGAAAAAGAGCGAAGCATCAAATGGGTATGGAAACGACTGTTGGCGATCGTGCTGACAGCGGCACTGCTGCCGATCGGGGCATTGCAGGGCGCGTGGGCGGATACGGCAACTGGAAAATTGATTGCATTTCTCGGTACAGGTAATATAGGAGATAATGATTACTTGTATACCGGAGAAGAAATCTGTCCTTTCGTTACAGTGCGTAATGAAGCCGGAAGTCTATTGACTAATCGTAAAGATTACGAGGTTTCTTATAAAAATAACACAGAGGTTGGAACTGCCACTGTAGAAATCAAAGGAATTGGCGATTATAGTGGTGAGAGCACGAGCAAGACCTTTAGCATCAAAAAACTGAGTATTGACAGTTGCAAGGCTGTTTTTATGCGTTCATTTACTGATAAGTTGGATTTAACGTATACGGGTTCGCCGCTGTATCCGTCAGTACTTGTGTATGTTGAGGGATATGAGGAAGCACTACGGGAGAGTGGTGATTATGATCTGGCATATAAGAACAATACTGCCGTTGGAACGGCGACGGTGACCATTACCGGAAAACGCGGTTGCTATGGTACAAAAACGTTGACTTTTAATATCGTATCCGGAAACACATCAAAAGATCTGTCTGGTGCCACTGTTTCTAATATTTCCGATCAGACCTACACAGGCAAAGCAATCGAGCCGGAAGTGACGGTAACCATGGGCGGTCAGACGCTTGTGAAAAATAAGGATTACAAGGTAAACTACTCCAATAACACAAACGTCGGAACGGCGACTGTGGAGATCAGAGGAACCGGTACCTATACAGGCAGCAAGAAGGTGTCCTTTAACATTGTATCGTATGATCTCACCTACGCCACGATTGACCCGATCCCCGAACAGAATTACATTAGCTACTACAACGGCTATAACGGCTACAACGGTTACAGCAGCGCGATCTGCCCGACCGTGACCGTGCGTCTCGGCAACAAAACGCTGACCCGCGGCGTGGACTACGACGTGACATATTCCAATAATACCTACATCGGTACGGCATCTGTGACCATCACCGGAAAAGGCAGCTACACTGGCAGTAGGAGCACGACCTTTAAGATCGTGACACCGAGCATCACCAACGCTACGGTCGTAAGCATAACGGATCAGACCTACACCGGCTCACCGTTATATCCGTCACTGACCATCTATTCTGACGGCTACGGACTGCTGCAGGAGGGCAGGGATTATACGGTCAGCTATCAGAACAACATCAATATCGGTACCGGCTATGTGATCGTCACAGGCTGCGGTTCCTACAGCGGCAGCAGACAGGTAACCTTCCGCATCGTCGCACCGAGCATCAGCTCATCCACGATCACGGCGATCCCCGACCAGCTTTACACCGGAAACGCTATCACACCGCTTCCGACGGTATCGTTAAACGGCGTGATGCTGACACAGTACACGGATTATGTTGTGAGCTACAGCAACAACCGGAACGTCGGCACGGCGACCATGACCATCACCGGCAGGGGCAATTATACCGGCAGCCGCACGACGACCTTCCGCATTCTCGCGAAAAACCTCGGAAATGCGACCGTCAGCAGCATCGCGACGCAGAAATATACCGGAAAGAGCATCACACCGTCCGTTACGGTCAAGATCGGCGACACCGTGCTCAGCCAGTATACGGATTATACGCTGACCTACAATAATAACCGCGAGCCGGGAACGGCGAGCATCACCATTACCGGAACCGGCACATGCAGCGGCACGAAAACGGTCACGTTCAAGATCGCGCAGCCGAACATATCTGCCGCGACCGTCAAGGTGGCAGACCAGACCTACACCGGCTATGAAAAGACTCCGGCAGTCACGGTCAAGCTGAACGGCGTGACGCTGGAGGAGGATGAGGACTACGAGATCGAGTACAGAAACAACGTCAGTGTCGGCAAGGCAACTGTTGTGATCTACGGTGCGGGTGACTATGACGGAACGAAAAAGGCGACCTTTGTGATCAAGCCTGCCAAGATGAAATGGACGAGCGCGAAGGCAAATGGCAATTCCGCAGTCCTCAAATGGAAGAAGCAGAGCCGCGTGGACGGCTACGAGGTCTACCGCTCCAAGAGCAAAAGCTCCGGCTACAAGCGCCTCGGCACGTTGGATCAGGATGTCAGCTCCTGCACGAATCCGAGACTGTCCAAGGGTACCTATTACTTTAAGATCCGCAGCTACGTTGAGATCGACGGCAAGAAGTATTACGGAGCATACAGCGCAGTGAAAAAGGTGACAATAAAATAAAGGTTGACAAGATAGTCAGATGGTGATATGATATATTTCGTTCGTGAGACGAACAGAGCTTCATATCATCATTCGCGGGTGTAGTTCAATGGTAGAACACCAGCCTTCCAAGCTGGATACGTGGGTTCGATTCCCATCACCCGCTTTTTTCATACCCAAAATCCAAGGAAAAGGAGATATTCGGATGAAAACAGCGGTTGTGACTGACTCAAACTGTGGCATTTCACAGGAGAAAGCAAAAAAATACGGTATCCACGTGCTTCCGATGCCGTTTTATGTAGACGATGAGCTGTATTTTGAGGGCTGTACGATGACGCATGAGGAGTTTTACGTGCGGCAGCAGGCAGGATCAAAGATCTACAGCTCTCAGCCGTCGCCCGCAGACGTGATGGACTTGTGGGATCGGCTGTTGGAAACACATGATGAGGTGCTCTACATCCCGATGTCCAGCGGACTGAGCGGCTCGTGTGCGACGGCACAGGCGATGGCGCAGGATTATGACGGCAGGGTGCTCGTGGCAGACATCGGACGCGTGTCCGTGACGCAGAAGGCAGCCGTGCTGGAGGCGCGAAAACGTGTGCTGGCAGGCGAATCTGCGGCGCAGATCCTAAAGGAGCTGGTCTACGCGAAGGACGACTGTCAGATCTATCTGACCGTGGACGATCTGAAATATTTACGGCAGGGCGGTCGTATTTCCGCATCCTCGGCGATGCTCGGCAGCCTGCTGAACATCAAGCCGGTGCTTTCCCTTGCGGGTGACAAGGTCGATGCCGTCGGCAAGGTGCGCGGAGAGAAGCTCGTCCGCAAAAAGATCATCCAGAGTCTGGAGCTTTCGCTGAGGGATAAGTTCCACACGGACGATCTTAGCGGCTTTTATTTGGCAGCAGCGGCGAGTATGCCGCGTGAGGATGCACTCGCGTGGAAGCAGCAGTTGGAGGATGCATTCGGGGTGCGGTGCAGTATGTCGCCGATCCCGCTCAGTCTGGGATGCCATCTGGGCTATGGCGCTTACGGCGCGGCATTGATCAGACGAATGAAATAAAAGGAGGATTTATTGTTATGAAATGGACAAGAGGAGAACTAAAGGAACGCGCAAAATTTAATCTGCGCTCATTTTACTGGAAATCCGTGCTGGTGGCACTGGTGCTCGGCATCATATCGAATGACGGATTGGATCTGGATTTCTTTTTCACGGATAACGACAGCTCGGCGGGCGGCGCGAACTATCTGCTGAGCCTGTTTGGAAACGGCACGATCAGCACTGCGGCACTCGGACTGTTCGGACTGGGTGTGATGGTGATCGTCGTCGCATTTGTGTTGGCACTGCTGCTTTCCGTATTTGTATTCGGACCGCTGCAGGTCGGCTGTAAGCGTTATTTCTTAAACGCAGGTGACGGAAATGCAGATCTCAGCGATATGGGCTACTGCTTCCGGTACGGCTATACGAACGTCGCACTGGCGCAGTTTCTGACCTCGATCTTTATTTTCCTGTGGTCACTGCTTTTCATCATACCGGGTATCATCAAGGGCTATTCGTACCGTATGATCCCGTATATCCTTGCGGATGATCCGTACATGAGCTTCACCGAGGCGAAGGAGCGCTCCATTGCAATGATGGACGGTGAAAAATGGGATACCTTCGTGCTGGATCTGTCATTCATCCTGTGGTTTCTGCTGGATGCATGCACGCTCGGAGTCGCAGGTCTTTTCTGGGTGACACCGTACTACCAGTTTACCTGTGCAGAGCAGTATAAGGTACTCTGTGCAAAGGGCGGCGCACACAGCACGGCTTATGAGGATACCGAGCAGTACGATAACGGTTACGAGTCATAAATAAGGTCAAGATCATGGGTTGCTTTTGGAAAGTGTGGAAAAATGCACTTTTTGAGGCAGCCCATTTTTTCCGCCAAATGTTTTTTTGCCATATGATAGGAAATTTCATTCAGCGGGATTATTTTTCAAGACGTATATGATATAATGAGCGCAAGTGAGTCAACGTGCTCGCACGATTGACGAGCAGCGA
>CAZERX010000152.1:0-4699 GCA_964515045.1 uncultured Eubacterium sp. | reverse complement strand
TGCGGCTGAGTTTCGTATAAAACTCCCGCTCACGCATCAGACTCGTGAACACCAGAAGCACCGCTTGATTCGTCAGTCCGTTCCGTATGAGCGGAAATGCCGGTGTCAGGATCTCCGTGCGGATGATCCACTCGATCAGCTCATATTTATCTTGAAAATGATTGTAAAACGTAGGACGTATCACGCCTGCTTTGTCTGTGATCTCCTTGATGGTGATCTTTTCGACCGGTTTTGTCAGCACAAGCGCCTTCAGGCTGTCCGCCAGAATCTGATCCGTCGTATTCTTACCCTGATTTACCATAACTTATAGATCTTCCATATCCTCATCAAACTCGACCGTTACAAAAAAACCCTTCGGTGTCTCCTTGATCTCACGTACCGTGCCCTGCCTGCTCTTCAGCCGCTCGCGGAACGTATAGTTCGCCGACATCGCGTAGGCATTCCCCAATGTATAATAGTAGGAATTGGGCAGCTTTCCCTCTGTCACCGGCAACACATCACCCTCGCTGACCAGTCCGGTGCGCTCCATCTTAAATTCCATTTCACGCATGATCCATCACACCTCTCGACTTAGCATACAACAAAATGCGCAAAAAGTCCACGCAATTTTTGTGCACAACGCACGACTGCAACCGACTTTTGTGCAGGTTGTACAACATTTTTCTACATCAGTTCGTAGCTTTTCACAATTTACAATCCACCATCCGGCTGTTATTGTAAAGACAGGTTCTGACAGATCCTCAACGAAGCCATAAAGGAGGATTTTTATGAACAGATACAACCCTGCATCACGCCGCTCATTCTGGCGGCGCACCATTCTGATGCTGTTTACCGTCTGCGCACTGCTCGTACCGCAGCCGGACGTGACACCTGCCGCTACTGACGACGTACTGCCGTTCATCGTACTTTCCCAGTATCGCGCATCCATCCCGATCGACGGACAGTTTACCCTGCTCGCATTCGCCTCGAACGGCAAGCTCCCGCGCTTTTCAAGCAGTAAATCTGCCATCGCGAGTGTCAATACCTACGGGGTCGTCACCGGAAAAAAATCCGGCACCTGTACGATCACGGCAAAGATCAAAAATGCCGAGGCATCCTGTAAGGTCACGGTAGAAAGATCCACGATCACCATCAGCAAAACGACGCTGTCCACGGAGAACGGCGAGACGTTCCAGCTCTCCGCCAGCGTATCGACCGGACACGACATCAAATGGAAGTCGTCCTCGTCTGCCATTGCGAGCGTGGACGAGACCGGACTCGTTACCGCAAAAAAATGCGGCAGCACCGTGATCAGTGCCACCGCAGATGGTGTCAGTGCAAAATGCAGGATCACCGTCCGTAAACCAAAGCTGACCATGAAGCCGGCAAGTCTCAGTCTGTATCCCGACGACTGCTACCGGCTCTCTGTCACATGTTCTTCTAACCGTCCGCTGACCTTCCGCTCCTCATCCTCCGCCGTCGTGAGCGTGGATGAAAACGGTCTGCTGACGGCTCACAAAAAGGGCACTGCCACCATTACCGTCAAGGTAGACGGTGTCAGCCGCACCTGTCGGGTCACGGTACAGAAGCCAGCCCAGACACTCTGATCTCCCCATTTTCACAGATCACACTTCGGGCATCACGCGTTTTCGCCATTGCCCCCACAAGGATCTGTCAGACCTACATTCACTCTGGAATTTGCCGGTACACTCGACGTGAGGAACGCACCGCCGCCGATCGTAGAATGATCGCCCACCACGGTCTCGCCGCCAAGGATGCTGGCATTGGAATATACGACCACATGATTGCCGATCGTCGGATGACGCTTGACATCGGCGAGGAGCTGACCTTTTTTCGTGGAAAGTGCACCGAGCGTCACACCCTGATACAGCTTCACATGATCGCCGATCTCAGTCGTTTCACCGATCACCACGCCGGTTCCGTGGTCGATAAAGAAGTATTCACCGATCCTTGCGCCCGGATTGATGTCGATTCCGGTGCCGGAATGCGCATACTCCGTCATCATGCGTGGCACATAGGGCACCTGACTCTCGTACAGCTCGTGTGCGATCCGGTACACGAGGATCGCAAAGAAGCCGGGATAGCAGAATATGATCTCCTCCTTGCTCTTTGCCGCAGGATCGCCGTCAAAGCCCGCCTGCACATCCTTCAGCAGAAGCTCCTGCAGGATCGGGAGCCGCGATGCAAAACGGCAGCTAATGTCCTCCGCACGCGCGAACAGCTCCTCATAGGTGCTGTCACCCTGATCGGCACATTCGAGCGCCGTCATCACGAGCTGACGGAGCTTGTGGATCGCACTGCTGAATTTATAGCCGACGTAATCCTCCAGACTGGTGCGCAGGCAGTCCTCACGCTGCATAAAGCCTGCGAACAGCACGCATCGAAGCTCACTGATGACCTCCTTTACCTGTCCTCTTGTGGGGAGCGTCTGTTCCTCGGCTGACCGAAGCAGCCCGTGTATCTCGTAATTTTTTCTGATGTCCGCGATCGCCTGATCGAGCAACTGCTGATTTTCTTTTCGTTTCATTATCCGAACCTTTCCTTCCTGTTCCATATGCGCGCTTTCCCGCGCGTTCACCTGTCCGTTCTAATAATACCACATTTTCTATGTCATCCGTATACGGGAACATATCCACCGGCTGACACCTGCGCGGCTGATACCCGCGTGCACCAAGATACGCCAGATCCCGTCCGAGCGTCTGCGGATCGCAGGAAATATAGACCACGCGCTTTGGTGCCAGAGCGACCAGTGCATCCATAAAGGTCTCCGTGCTCCCGCTGCGCGGCGGATCCATAAATACGGCATCCACCGGCTCATGCGCAGGCTGCGCTGCAAGCGCACGCATATAGTCCCCCGCATCACCCTGACAGAAGGTGATGTTCGTACAGTGATTTCTCCGCGCATTCGCCACCGCATCCCGCACGGCAGACGGATTCAGCTCCACTCCGGTCACATGCCCTGCCAGACGCGCCGCCGTCATTCCGATCGTTCCGATGCCGCAATACGCGTCGATCACGTTTTCTCTGCCGGTCAGCGCCGCATACTCCATCGCCTTTTGATATAATATGGCAGTCTGCACCGAATTGACCTGATAAAAGGAATTGGGCGAGATCCGGTAACGGCAGCCGCACAGCTCATCCTCGATATAGCCCTTTCCATATAAGGTAATGTTCCGCTCACCGAGCACCATGCTCGTGTGACGGTCATTGACATTCAGCACGATCGTCGTGATCTCCGGATGTGCCGCGCGCAGGGCGCGCACAAAATTATTTTTCGCAGGCAGGATCGGCGATGCAAGCACCAGAACGACCATCAGCTCGCCGGTCGCATGTGCCGTCCGCACCATCACATGGCGGAGCAGACCATAGCCGCTGTCCTCGTCATAGGTTTTGATACGGAACGACCGGAGCAGCCCGCGGATCGTCCCGATCACTGCATCCGCACGCTCATCCTCGATCATACAGTGCTCCACCGGCACGATCCTGTGCGTTCCGCTCGCATACACGCCGCTGATGACGTTCCCCTTCCGATCCCTGCCGAACGCCGCATGTACCTTATTTCGATAGTGCGTCGGATCGTCCATCCCGATGACCGGACGTACCGGCACATCACCGACACATTCCCTGACCAGTGCACGCTTGCGCTCCAACTGCTTTTTATAGGAAATGCCCTGCATCTGACAGCCGCCGCATTTTTTCGCCACGGCGCACACCGGCACGCCGGACGATTCCTTTTTTATCCTTTTTGTCTGTTCTGCTCCACTCATTCCATGCCCTCACATCCTGCCTGCGCGCTCCTGCGCAAACCTTCTTATAGCCTATCACATAGCGCGAAACGCGTCAAATTTGAATCCACGCATTGACATTTTTTTCAAACATGGTATAGTCAGACTTGGATGTTTTTTGAGCCGCACGGCGCGAATGCGCGCTTCTGCGGTCCTGCATGAGATACAAGGAGTGATCTATGTTTTCCAATATGGGGGAGGAGGTTTTGCAGGCTGTCCAGACCGAAGCCGGACGCAATTCCTTCATCACACGGAACGAAAAATTTATCATAAGCTGCGCCAGCCGCTTTACAAAGCGCTACATCACCAAAAGTGACGATGAGTGGTCGATCGCCCTCATCGCTTTTTCAAATGCCATGGACACCTATGATTCCGATAAGGGAAATTTCCAGTCCTACGCAAGACTTCTGATCGAACGCCGGCTGACCGACTATATCCGTTCGCAGGCACGCTTTGCAGGCGAACAGTCCACCGAGCCTTATGTGTTCGAGGGAAACGTGGACGAGGATGGCGAGCACTCTGCCTATCAGCTCCATATCGTGCGCGCGACGAGCACGAGTGACGAAAATCCCATCCGCGACGAGATCCTCGCGCTGAATGAGATCTTAGCCGGATATGACATCTCGTTCATGGATCTGACCGGCTGCTCCCCGAAGGCTGCCAAGACCCGCGCCGCCTGTCAGGAAGCGATCCGGTATATCTGTGAGCAGCCGCTCCTCGTGGCACGTATGCGCGAGAGCCGCCTGTTCCCGATAAAAAATATTACAGAAAATACCAAAGTACCCCGAAAAATTCTGGAACGACACCGTAAATATATAATAGCAGCGACGGAGATCCTGTGTAATGATTTCCCTCTGCTGCAGGAATATATCAAATAAATCCGGACAAAATGAACATTATCCGGTTAGAAAGGA
>CAZERX010000151.1:0-4731 GCA_964515045.1 uncultured Eubacterium sp. | reverse complement strand
GTCTGATCGGGGCTGATCTTGAAAAACTTTGAGCAGATATTCTGCAGCTCCGCAAGGTTAAAAAGGAGCGGTGCGTTCTTTGTTTCTTTTTTCTTTTCCACGGAAACAACGGTCGCCGTCTGCGGATCGGTGTTTTGAAGTGCTCCGATCAGTGCCTCTGCGTCTGCCTTTTCACGGAAGCCGTTCTCCTTGTAGAGCTTCGGTGATCCGTAATATGCCGATCCCTCCACTGCCTTCCATTCACCCTCCAGCGCCGCCTGCTCGAGCGAAAGTCCTGCAAGCACACGGTAAAACGGTGTTTTTACAAATGCGCGGATCTCACGCTCACGGCGCACGACCATTCCTAACACACAGGTCATCACGCGTCCGACCGAGATCACCGCATACCGCTCGTGCAGGTAATCCGCGACTGCATTTCCGTAACGGAGCGTCAGCAGTCGGGAGAAATTGATCCCCATCAGATAATCCTCCTTGGCGCGCAGATATGCACTTGCAGAAAGATTGTCATACTCCGACAGATCCTTTGCCTCGCGGATACCGCGCAGGATCTCCTCCTCGGTCTGTGAATCGATCCATACCCTGCGGCGCTCCTTATCTTTCACACCCGCCATCTGCTCCACCAGACGGTAAATATATTCTCCCTCGCGTCCGGAGTCCGTACACACATAGATGCAGGACACATCCGGTCGGTTGAGCAGTCCCGCTACGATCCGGTACTGCTTTGCCGACGAACCGATGACCTCGTATCTGAACTGTTCCGGAATGAACGGCAGCGTGGCAAGCGACCATTTTTTATATTTTTCATCATAGGCTTCGGGATAGCTCATCGTCACGAGATGTCCGACGCACCACGTCACGATCGCCTCCTCCGACTCCTGATAACCGTCGTAGCGCTTCATATTCAGTCCGAGCGCCTTCGCGAACTCCTGCGCCACGCTCGGTTTCTCTGCGATATATAATGATTTTGACATATTCCATCCTTATAACTGTTTCATGTCCACCGGCACAAACCGCGGATCGCGTGCGGCAAGCTCCTGTATCTCCGGCGCAAATTCCGTCGCCGTGAATAAAAAGATGTATTTCGGAGCCAGCTTTGCTTTTTTCAGCGTCTGCGACAGCGCCGCCACATCCGTACCGGTCATGACCGGCTTTGACCAGTTGCACGAGCCGATCAGTGTATTTCGCGCACTGTCCTGCGCAACGATGTCTAACGTGCCCTGCTTGCCGATCCATGTGCCGGTCTTTGTGACGGACAGCGGCAGCTTGTTCACGCGGTTCATCAGCTCCATATATTCGGTGCAGACCTGCACGAAATAGCGGTTCATGTATTCCTCCAGCTCCGGTGCGATATAGGTGTCATAATACTGCTCCGGTGTCAGCATATAAAGCTCTGACAGATGCGGATACACAAAACGGAACCAGAAATTCACATAATGATCCCGTATCTGGTACAAGCCCTTCTGGGTGTTCCGCTCGCCGCCGGTCTCAAACGACTCTGCCTTTTCAACGATATCCAGTGCCATGAGATTTCTCAGATAGACCGATATCTTTGCTCTGGAAAAGCCGGTCAGGTGATACAGATCGTTCAGCTTGCGGTTGCCCGCCGCGATCGCCGCGAGGATCGTTTCATACACCGACAGCTCGCGCAGATGCAGGGAGATATAACGCTCTGCCTGATCGTGCAGGAAGCCGTAGCCGGACAGGATATTCCGGCACACGTTCGTCTTGAGATCGACCTTCGGATTCCAACGGCTCACATAGGCAGACACGCCGCCGATCACACCGTACACTCGCACGACATCCGCAACGGACAGCTCCGGATACGCCCGCACGAGATCCAAAAAGGAGAGATCCGTGAGCTTTATGGTTTCTTTTATCTTTTTTGCGGCATCACCGAGCGTATCGGTCATTTCCTGCTCGATCCATGCGATGTCACTGCTGAGGAGCACGATCTGTACCGGTCCGGGATAGAGCTTCCGCTCACGCAGCAAAAGCAGTGCCTGCATAAAATCCGCATCCTTTTTTACGATATGCTGGAACTCGTCGATCACAACGACGAGCCTGCTCGCGTCACCGCTCCGCACGCGCGTAAAGATCTCGTTGTATGTGCCGCGCTGCAGCTTGACATCATAGGTGCGTGTCACCTCCTCCGCCATCTGGCGGTACTGCTCCTTCGCGGATGCCATCCGTGCGCGGTAATAAAAATATTTTTTATCCTTCAGATATACACGCATCAGTGCTTCCTTTTCACAGCCGTCCCTGCCGTACAGCAGCAGGATATGATTGCCCTGCGCAGCGTGATCCTCATTCAACCTGCGGAGTATGGCAGATCTGATCATCATAATGTGTTCCTCTTTCTCACTAAATTCTCACTAAAAATGGGAGATCCTAAGATCTCCCATTTATTATAGATTACATTTAACTTTTGTACAATGTATTTTTATTTTTTTGTGATGAAGCCCTGTGCCTTCAGAGTCTCTGCGCACAGCACGGCTCCGCCTGCAGCTCCGCGCAGGGTGTTGTGTGACAGTCCGACGAATTTCCAGTCGTAAACGGTGTCCTCTCTCAGACGACCGATGCTGACACCCATACCGTTCTCATAATCAACATCCATAGATACCTGCGGACGGTTATCCTCCTCCAGATACTGGATGAAATGCTTCGGAGCGCTCGGCAGCTCTAATTCCTGCGGCACGCCGGAGAACTCACGCAGCTTCTCGATCAGCTGCTCCTTCGTCGGCTTCTTTCTGAACTTTACGAAAACGGCTGCGGTGTGTCCGTTCAGTACCGGCACGCGGATACACTGGCAGGTGATGACCGGTGTCGTCGCGGGTACGATCACACCATCCTTTACCTCGCCCCAGACACGCAGCGGCTCTTTCTCACTCTTTTCCTCCTCGCCGCCGATGTAAGGGATGATGTTGCCCTCCATCTCCGGCCAGTCCTTAAACGTCTTTCCTGCACCGGAGATCGCCTGATAGGTGGTCGCTACGACCTCATACGGCTCGAACTCCTTCCATGCGGTCAGCGCGGGTGTATAGCTCTGGATGGAGCAGTTGGGCTTTACTGCGATAAAGCCGCGTGTCGTTCCAAGACGCTCCTTCTGTGCGGCAATGACTGCAAAATGCTCGGCGTTGATCTCCGGAATGACCATCGGAACGTCCGGTGTCCAGCGATGTGCGCTGTTGTTGGAAACGACCGGTGTCTCTGTCTTTGCATAAGCCTCCTCGATCGCCTTGATCTCATCCTTTGTCATATCAACGGCACTGAATACAAAATCGACCTCGGCTGCGACAGCCTCAACCTCATTGACATTTTTTACCACGATATTTTTCACGGCTTCCGGCATCGGTGTTGTCATTTTCCAGCGTCCGCCGACTGCCTTTTCATAGGTCTGTCCCGCACTGCGGGGGCTTGCTGCGATGGTCGTCACCTCAAACCACGGATGATCCTCCAAGATGGATATGAACCGCTGTCCTACCATTCCGGTTCCGCCTAAAATACCAACACGTAACTTTTCACTCATTGCTGCTAATCTCCTTTTTTCCGTCTGTTTTTCATCAAATATCCGGCTCGCGGACAAATCCGCGCTTTCGGCTCTCTGTGTCCGTCTGTCGCGGACAACTGTTTTTCCTGTCTATACTAATACAGATTGCACAAAAAATCAACCCTAAATTTGGTTATTTTTACGCTGTCAGCGGATCAGCGAATCCTCGTCGATCACCCAGTCCTCTGCGAGATATTCCTTTTCGAGTGCGATCACCTTTTTCATCGCCTCCTGTCCCGGTGCTCCGACCGTCAGACGCTTGCTGACACACGTTTCCATAGAGATCGCATCATAAATATCCTGCTCAAAGATCGGACAGATCTCCTTTAATTCCTCCAGTGACAGCTCGTCGATCGCCTTGTCCTGTTCGATACAGTACAGCACGAGCCGTCCGATGATGCCGTGCGCATCACGGAACGGTACGCCGTGGTTCACCAGATAGTCTGCGGCATCCGTCGCATTCGTAAAGCCGCCGTTCGCGGACGCATACATGCGCTCCTTGTTAAACTTCATCGTTGCGAGCATTCCGTTAAACAGTGCGATGCAGCCCTTCACCGTATCCATCGCGTCAAAGGCAAGCTCCTTGTCCTCCTGCATGTCCTTATTGTATGCGAGCGGGATGCCCTTCATCGTCGTGAGCAGGCTCATCAGTGCGCCGTACACGCGTCCGGTCTTGCCGCGCACCAGCTCTGCGATGTCCGGATTCTTTTTCTGCGGCATGATGGAGCTTCCGGTGCTGTATGCATCGTCGATCTCCACGAACTGATACTCATTGGAATTCCAGATGATGATCTCCTCGCAGAAGCGTGACAGATGCATCATGATCGTGGAAGCCGCTGACAGAAATTCGATCAGATAGTCGCGGTCGGATACACCATCCATGCTGTTTAAGGTCGGTCCGTAAAAGCCCATCAGCTCTGCCGTAAGCTCCCGATCCAGAGGATACGTCGTTCCTGCGAGCGCGCCCGATCCGAGCGGGCAGTAATTCATGCGCACAAAGATGTCGTGCAGACGCTGACGGTCACGCTTGAACATCTCAAAATAGGCACCCATGTGATGGGACAGCGTGATCGGCTGTGCCTTCTGCAGATGCGTAAATCCCGGCATGATCGTATCCGTATGCTCCTCCATCAGCTTTAGGATCGTTTCCAAAAGCTCCTTCAACAGATCATCCGTTTCCAGCA
>CAZERX010000150.1:0-4737 GCA_964515045.1 uncultured Eubacterium sp. | reverse complement strand
GCTGTCTCTGCTGCCATCTGTGCAGCATAGGGAGTAGATTTCTTTGAACCTCTAAATCCAAGACCACCAGCACTTGCCCATGATAATGCATTACCTTCAGTATCTGTAAGAGTTACGATCGTGTTATTGAAAGATGACTGAATATGTGCCTGTCCGCGTTCAACGTTTTTCTTTACGCGCTTTTTTGTTACTTTTTTTGCAACTTTTTTCGCCATGCTAAACTAACCTACTTTCTTCTAATTATAAACATTATTTCTTCTTGTTTGCTACAGTTCTCTTAGGACCCTTACGTGTACGTGCGTTTGTCTTTGTCTTCTGTCCACGTACCGGAAGTCCCTTTCTGTGACGGATACCGCGATAGCATCCGATTTCCTGTAATCTCTTGATGTTAAGAGCGATTTCTCTACGAAGATCACCTTCTACTGTCATAGTCTCATCGATAACAGCGCTGATCGCCTTAACCTCATCATCCGTTAAGTCTCTGCAGCGAGTATCAGGATTAACATTTGCCTGCTCTAAAATCTTGGTTGCACTTACTCTGCCGATTCCATAGATGTAAGTTAAACCGATTTCTACACGTTTTTCTCTTGGTAAATCTACACCTGCGATACGAGCCATGTGTATTGACACCTCCGTTTGATTTTTCGTAAATATCGTCACATATTCCGTTTCCATACAGCTCCGGTAAACCGGCCTGAAATGTGTGCATGACTCCGGATCGTGACACCCTGTTTCTCAAATTGCTTTCTTATACTTTTGAAGACCTTCCTCTCGGTATGTAAGGAAAAATCTTCCAGCCGCATAGCTGTTTATTATGAATCAGCGGACTTAAGATGATCACCCGCTGACAGCCGCCATAATGCACTCAAAGATCCTCATAAGGAAATCCTTGATCGTTCGCTCCCATCCGGAAGCTGTCGGTAATTAACCCTGTCTCTGCTTATGTTTAGGATTTTCACAGATAATACGGATACTACCTTTTCTCTTGATTACTTTGCACTTCTCACAGATAGGTTTTACTGATGATCTGACTTTCATCTCAAATCCTCCTTTCCTAAACGCCTATATTACTTGGTTCCGGACGCACTGATCACGCAAAAACAGACGCGTCCGAGTAGCATTATAGCATGGTCGCGCCTGTAAATCAACTTCTTTTTTCAAAAAAACCGAAAAACGTTAAAAAACCTTTTTTATATGAATATGATAATCGCAGGATCACCGACTGCCGCAGCAGCAACGATAACTTTTTTCGCAGTGCGTCCTCTTACCCTTCTGCCAGTCACACAGCCGCAGCCCTATATACCTTCTCCCAAAAATATATTACATACTGCCGACACACGACCGTAAGCCTCTGCAAAACGCCGCGATTATTAACTTAGGAATGATGCCTGCGACAGACGCAGGGCACCTGCAATGCCGCCGTCAGCAGGATCCCCATACCGACGCATACGGCATACCGCTCACTGTGCGTGAGCCACAAAATGATATGTATACTGTAAAAAATGAGTGCCAGCACGGTCGTATCTCTCTTCCGCTCGCGCTTCTCCTCCGCATCCAGCCGCCGGTTCGCATGATCGACCGGACTGAAACGGATGAGCCAGAGCACGCCTGTGAGCACACCTGCTTCAAACACGATCCCCTGCGGTATCTGCCACGCGGCATAGATACACGCAGCGAGCAGCAGACAGGAGCCGACCAGACATGCCTTCGCACTGTCGGCATGATAGCCGCCGCTGAATTTACGGATCACGACAAACGGTAAGATCAATACCATGCTCCCGCTAAGATCTTGCATCACAAGCCCTATGACAAACGCATATACGAGCGGTGCCAGATCCCAAAAGAAGCTGTGCACGGCATATTCATATAATTCCCGATCGTCCGCACTGACCACACCCTGTCCGATGAGCCATGCTGTGACCGCTCCTGCCATCTGATTCATCTTACTGTCTCCTGAACTTCTGTAATTCCTTGGGTGCCTTCGGCTGATGTAAAAATGCACATGAAGCTGAATTTGCCTCAATCTTTAACACCTTGTCAAGTACAGCAGCCACACCCTTTGCGGATGCCTGTGTGAATGACTGTGACTTCATGGTAGCGCCTCCTTTCGTTCCTGCAGTAAGCATTTATTTGTTAATTAACATACCGCAAATAAAGACATTTTTCGATAGGTAATGCGTCATCGTCCAGTTTTCTGTGCTTTTTGGTCGTTTTTTCTCTTTTCATGTGCGATTTACTTGCGCGGCAGAGATATTCTGTGTTATATTCTTTCGTTGTCAGCATCAACCCGAACATAAAGGAGCATTACACATGGATATTCAGTACCAGATCATCGGCGCACGCATCCGCCAGCGCCGCACGGAGCTTGGCTACAAGCAGTACACGTTAGCGGAAAAGCTCGGCATTTCAAGCAATCACATCTCGTCCATCGAAAACGGCAGGGAGCACCCGAGTCTGGAAACATTGCTCAGCATCTGCGAGCTTCTGGCTGTCACGCCGGATTACCTGCTGCTCGGAAACATGCATACGAATGATCTTTCACAGGATATCCTCGCCGGACTTCGTCTGTGCAGTGACACGGATCTGCAGCTCGCGCGTGACTTTATCGAGCTTCTCGTAGAACGCAATCGGGAACAATGGATGCAGTGACAAAAGAAAAAAGAATCTGATACTCTGGGAGTTAGTTATGCGTATTCTGATATGTGACGACGACAAGATCATTTTACGACAACTGTATCAATACCTGACAGAATATTTCACACGCAACCATCTGCCCGCGCCGGAGATTGCGGCTTACACGCGCGGTGAAGCACTGCTGGCAGATACCGGCGAGGCAGACCTCGTCTTTCTGGATGTTGAAATGTCCGGCATCAGCGGTATCTCTGCCGGAAAAGCACTGAAAGCCAAGCATCCGAAGGTCATTATCTTTATCGTGACCTCATTTGCGGAATACCTCGATGAAGCGATGCGTTTTCAAGTGTTCCGTTATCTGTCCAAGCCGATCGACAAGCAGCGGCTGTTCCGAAATCTAAAGGATGCCCTGCAGCTCTACCACACGAGCAGTGCCAAGATCGGCATTGAAACCCGATCCGGTATCCACACGACGGATGCAGACGATATCATCCTGATCGAAACGCAGAACCGCAAGGTACTGGTGCACACAACAAGTGCGACCTACGAGGCAGTACAACCGATGCGCTTTTTTGTTGAAGCATTATCCGCGCCCTGCTTTTTTCAGCCGCACAAGAGCTTTCTCGTCAATCTCGGTCATGTCACAGACTTTGACCATTCGACGATCTCACTTGACCACGGCACACATCACGCCTATCTGACGCGACGCAGATACAGCCAGTTCAAAAATGCGTATCTGCTTTATTTAGAAAATATACAATGATCGATACAGAGGACAATACTATGGAAGTTGTTTTATGTTACTTTATTGCATATATAATTGAAGCCTTAATATTAAAGCAGTATTGCTCAACCTTTTTTGCTGCAAAACGCTCTCCGCGTGCACAATGGCTCAGCTTGTCCGTCGCATACTTCGTGTTATTTATTCTATCTTTTTTGGAAAACTTTTCTCTGAATACCGCTGTATTTCTTTTTGTTAATGCCTTATTGATACAGCTTATCTACGATACACGCATTTCGACGGCAATGTTTCACGCTACCATTCTCACGACACTGATGTGTCTGAGTGAACTGATCGTGGTTGCGTTTATGACACATTTGGCAGAGGATTTTTATCAGTCTCCGCTATATTTTCGCAATCTGCTTTTGCTGCTGTTATTTTCCAAGCAGCTATACTTTTGGATCGTATTTGCAATTTCACATATTTTCAACCATCGCTCCAAGGAACAACATATTTCGTTGCTCGAGGGCTTATTTTTAACCGCAGTTCCTAGCATCAGCGTTTATATTTTTCTGACGTTTGCTGCCATCTGCTACTACAATCCGCTCTCGGACATGCTCAGCCGCATGGTCGCCATCGGCAGCCTGCTCCTCATGCTGGCAAATCTTGCGATCTGGGCGCTGTATATGCACATCAACGAACGTAATCACGAATTTCTCTACCTGCAGCTCCAGCTCCAGAAAGAATCCGATTCCGTTTCGTACTACAACATGATGCACGAGCACAGCGAGGCGCAGAACATCCTCATTCACGACATCAAAAAGCATCTGCAGGCGATCGCACTGCTGAATGAACAGGGTGACACGAAAAAGGTCGCCGCATACATTGACCAGCTTGCCATCTCCTCTGACCTGCAATATGCGGTGCGCATTTGCGACAACGATTTTCTGAACGCGATCCTGTCACGCTATATCCGTGAATGCCGCGAAAAGAACATCGAATTTCACGCCGATATCCGCAAGGACACCCTGCATTTTCTCGACGAGCTGAGTCTGATCACACTGTTTGGAAACCTTCTCGACAACGCGCTCGAAGCCGCGCAAAAACAGCCCGATTCCATGATCGAACTGCTGGTCACGCGAAAACGTGATATGGATGTGACCGTCATCACATTGAAAAACACCTGCGCCGCCGACCCTTTCCGAAAATCCGATCAGAAGCTGATCTCACACAAGCCGGACAGCGCCCATCACGGCTTAGGCTTAAAGAGCGTCGCCCGCATCGTCGCACAGTACAATGGTCAGATGAAGCTGTACTACGAGAAAAATACGCACCTGTTCCACACGATCATCACACTAAAAAAGGAACGCACGGACTAGCCGGCG
>CAZERX010000149.1:0-4777 GCA_964515045.1 uncultured Eubacterium sp. | reverse complement strand
GAACGGAACCGGCAAGCGTATCTCCATCAAGGATACACGCGGAATCATTGATGCGATCTTAAACGGCGACATCAACAACGCACCGACCAAGCAGCTTCCGATCTTTAATTTTGAGATTCCGACCGAGCTGACAGGCGTTGATACCGGTATCTTAGATCCCCGCGATACCTATGCAGATGCAGCAGAGTGGGAGACCAAGGCACAGGATCTGGCAGACCGTTTCGTAAAGAACTTTGCAAAGTACGAGGGAAATGATGCGGGTAAGGCTCTCGTATCAGCAGGTCCCCAGAAATAAGACGCAGCGGCTTTTTTGATGGATTTCATTTGCAAATGAAAAGTTTTTCCATTGCGAATTGGCAGGTATTAAGTTATAATAATACCAGATAATAAACGTGTAAGTAATGTAACGCCTGAGATGTGCGATAACTCTTGTTATTTTGAACCTACATTTACTTTCAACGGGATTCCTATATGAACTTGTGGATGTCACGCCTTATCCAAGGATCAGAGGAAGACAGAAGCAAGGCTGCGGTTACCCACCTAGCTTTGGCTAGGAGTCAAAATACAAGAACCGGCATTTTGGGTTTTTACAAAAGATTTGATGAAAGACAAAAGAAAAACAGGTTTTCTGTCAAATACAAAAGCAAAAGAAGCTGCAGATCTTTAGGCTGCAGCTTCTTTCTATCTATAATGATTTACCGGAAGGCAGATATTGAGGATATTGAAAAAAGTGATGAAAAAGAAACCTATGTCTGATCGAATAAAATCAAAGCGGCGTGCAGTGTCACGCGAGGATCTGTACCGTGCAGATCCCGCTATCGACAAGAACCGTTTTGTGCTGGGAGCACTGCTCGCGGTCTGTGCGCTGCTTGTTGTACTTATATTTTATGTCAGTAATCATCCGCAGGTGTTGGCGTGGAATGCCGCTGACGGCGTTTCGCGGGCGGATATTGCAGACGCGTATGCATTTTTGGAGCAGCCGGAGGCGGTGGATACAGCGCTGGAGCTGGTCAGTGAGCCATGCACCTGTGAGGAATACCGGTTGTTTCTGGAGGAGCTGCATCTGTGGGATGCAGCGCAGATGAGCACGCTGACGGACTGGAAGCCGGAGCAGCTTCTGACCGGTGAGCTTCTGGAACGGAGCAGGAAGCGTGTGGAGGATCTTTTTGTTTCGATGGATGTGCAGCAGACGGCAGATGCAGAGCTGTCGGAGGCAGAACGGACGGAGCAGCAGCTCGCACAGATGAATGCAGAAACACCGGTGCGTGTACTGCTTTTGCAGAATGGCGCGTGCGTGGCAGATGAGATCCGTTTTTCGGCGAATGATACCTATACGATCACGTTTCACGGACAGTTAAAGCAGAAGCAGAAGGATCAGGTGATCCGTGCAGGACAACTTCATCTGGAGATCGGAGAGAGTGCCGTTATCCGTTCGGAGAAAGGTGAGCTGTACCTTGCAGATGCGAACGGCGAGCGTTCGACATTGGGCTATCGCGGGATATTCTGGATCACACGCTATGCGGAGGGCTATGCCGTTTTGAACGAGGTTTCCATCGAGCAGTACCTTTACGGTGTGGTACAGAGCGAAATGCCTGCATATTTTGAAATGGAGGCACTGAAGGCGCAGGCAGTCTGCGCGCGTACCTATGTGGTGTCGTATCTTTTGGATCCGTATTACCCGCAGTACAATGCGGATGTGGATGATTCCGTGCGTTTTCAGGCGTACAATCAGTCTGCACCGGATGCGCGCGTTGTGCAGGCGGTCGATGAGGTGTGCGGACAGATCTTAACGTGTGACGACCGTCCGATACAGGCGTACTTTTTCTCCACCTCCCACGGCATCACGAACGGCTGTGAGGTCTGGGGTCTGCCGGATGCGTCTTATATCAAAAACGTGCGCGGCAATGAGGAGGGGGAAGCCGTTGACCTGAGCAGCGAGGAGCAGTTCAAGAAATACATAAAAAAGACCGTTGCGAAGGATTATGATGCGGACAGCAGCTACTACCGCTGGAAAGCGGATCTTGACCTTTCGCAGAATGAGAAGTCTGTCCGGAAGCTGTTAAAGAAGGATACACTTTCGCGTGTGACCTTTTATGATGAAGCAGGAGCCGTAACGACGGCAGATGCGCTCGACGGATTCGGTGCGCTGCAGAAGCTGCGTGTCGTGACACGGACAAGGAGCGGAGCCGTAAGGACGCTGGCGCTCGTGTTCGAGCACGGAACGGCAGAGCTTTGTAATGAGAATTTCATCCGTCAGGTGATCGGCTGTATGATCCGAAAGCTCAGTGATAAGGATGGCAATGAGCTGGTGAAGGAGAGTACGATGCTGCCGAGTGTCTGCTTTTATGTCCAGCCGATCCAGAATGGCTGTGTGCTCTATGGCGGAGGACTCGGACACGGCATCGGCATGAGCCAGTACGGAGCAAATGAGCTGGCATCGCGCGGAAAGACCATGAATGAGATTTTGGACATCTATTACGATCAGATAGAAATACGGCAGCTTTATACGGACGAGAAAAAGTAGCGCCGTTTAGAGGGGAAATGTGAGGAGCTTACATGAGGATCATTAAGGAGATCAAGGGCTTTGTGCTTGCCTGTCAGGAGGATAACATCACAGCCTATGCAGCGCAGTCGGCGTATTTTACGCTGCTGTCGCTGATCCCGTTTTTTTTGTTTTTCGGAGCGATGTTAAAGTTTACGCCGGTGTCGTTGGATTTTCTGGAAAAAGGTGTGATGCTGCTCCTGCCGGATTACATATCTGTTTTTCTGGTCAGCATCATCCGCGAAACCTATGAGACCTCGGTCGGACTGATCTCCGTGTCCGGTATCGTTGCGATCTGGTCTGCGGGAAAGGGCATCCAGTATCTGACGGACGGACTGAACCGGATGTATGATCTGTCAGAAACACGAAGCTGGCTGAGACTGCGGTTCTGGTCGGCGATCTATACGCTTGTCATGATCTTTTCGATCGTGCTCATGCTCGTGCTGCTCGTATTCGGACGGACGCTGCAGCGGTGGCTTGTCAGCCTTTTTCCGGCGGTGGCGGTCATCACAAGTGTGCTGATGCGGCTGAAAAGTCTGATCGGCATCGGCGGTCTGACCTTTATCTTTGCCCTGTTTTACTGGGCATTTCCGAATCGGAGGGGCGACAGCACCAATCGGATCACCTATATCCGTCAGCTTCCGGGAGCGTTGTTCAGTGCTGCGGCGTGGTACGTGGTATCGTTTGGCATTTCGATCTACGTGGATTATTTTCACGGCTTTTCGGGCTACGGCAGTCTGACGACGATCGTGCTCATCATGTTCTGGCTGTATGTCTGCATGTACATACTGATGATCGGTGCCGAGATCAATCATCTGTATGCGGAACGCATCCGGCGTTTTATCCGCAGAAAAAGCTAGAGAGTACATGCTTTTTCTGCCTTTTACCGTTTATTTACGGCAGGAATGAGAAAAAGGTACTTGCAGTTTTTTGGCTGCTGTGCTAAGATACGAAAAGATAGTGAATAAATGCAGGGATGGCGCATAGTAGTCTGATACGCTGCTGACAGAGAGAAGAAGCTGACGGCTGAGAGCTTCTTTCAGGACAGATATCATGGTACTGCGGATGCAGTGACGAAATTTCACGCCGGAGCAGCACAGGGGAAGCGCAGAGGATCGCGTGGTAGTCTGTGACGTTGCACTCGTTACGTGCAGGAGTGTCGGAGCTTTTTTGCGTGATGCAGCAAAGATCCGGAAATCGGGTGGTACCGCGGAAATTATTTCGTCCCAGAGTCGTTTTGACTTTGGGATTTTTTTATTTCCAAATTTTTTTTCAAAAATATTAAAGGAGAATCACGATGAAAGAGAAACTGAAAAAGATCAGGGAACAGGCGATCGCCGAGATGGAAAACTCGGATGGTCTGGAAAAGCTGGGCGAGGTGCGAAACGCCATCCTCGGAAAAAAGGGTGAGCTGACTGCCGTACTGAAAGGCATGAAGGATGTGCCGCCGGAGGAGCGCCCGAAGGTCGGTCAGTGGGTGAATGAGACCCGCGAGGCGATCGAAAAGGTGCTGGAGGAGTGCACGAAGCGGCTGGAGCAGGAGGCATTAAACCGTCGTTACGAAGCAGAGAAGCTCGATGTGACCATGCCTGCTGAGAAAGCAAAAAAAGGTAAGCTGCATCCGATCACACAGGTGCGGAACCAGTTGACTGACATTTTTGCGTCTATGGGCTTTGAGATCTACGAGGGTACGGAGATCGAGAATGATTATTATAATTTCACCGCGCTGAACACGCCGCAGGATCATCCGGCGCGTGATATGCAGGATACGTTTTATCTTTCTCCGGAGTATCTGCTGCGCACGCAGACCTCGGCAGGACAGATCCATGTGATGGAGGCGAAAAAGCCCCCGATCAAGATCATTTCCCCCGGAAAGGTGTTCCGTTCTGATGATGATGCGACGCATTCTCCCATGTTTACGCAGATGGAGGGTCTGGTCGTAGACAAGGGCATTACCTTATGTGATCTGAAGGGTATGCTGGAGGAGTTTGTCAAAAAGATATTCGGAAAGAGCGTGACGACCAGACTGCGTCCGTCATATTTTCCGTTCACCGAACCTTCCGTGGAGGTCGATGTCAGCTGCTTCCAGTGCGGCGGCAAGGGCTGCAAGCTGTGTAAGGGAACCGGATGGATCGAAGTGCTTGGTGCAGGCGTGGTAAATAATAAGGTGCTGCAGGGCTGTGACATTGATACGGACGAGTACAGCGGTTTTGCGTTTGGTATCGGTATCGAGCG
>CAZERX010000148.1:0-4778 GCA_964515045.1 uncultured Eubacterium sp. | reverse complement strand
CTGGCTGCCGCCACCCTCGCACAACGCCGGCATGGAGCATACGACCCTGCATCCTTTGTATTCCCGCTTCTGGCACAAGTTCCTCTATGATGAGGGCGTTGTCAATACGCCGGAGCCGTATCAGAAGCGTACCTCACACGGTATGATCCTCGGCGAGAACGGCGAAAAGATGAGTAAATCACGCGGAAACGTCGTTAATCCGGATGATATCGTAAACGAGTACGGTGCAGATACACTGCGTACCTATGAAATGTTCATCGGTGCGTTTGATCTCGCTGCTTCATGGTCAGAGGACGGAGTAAAGGGCTGCCGACGCTTCTTAGACCGTGTATGGAAGCTGCAGGAGCTGATGACGGATGAGGAAGGCTATTCCGCAGATTTAGAGACCAAGATGCATCAGACGATCAAAAAGGTCAGCTTCGACTTTGAGAATCTGAAATATAATACCGCGATCGCTGCGATGATGGCACTGATCAATGACTTTTATAAGAAAAATTCGATCACAAAGGGCGAGTTTAAGACGCTGATCACGCTGCTCAATCCGGTTGCTCCGCATATCACCGAGGAGCTGTGGGAGAGCGCAGGATTTGAAGGTCGGGTATATCAGACCGCGTGGCCGGAGTATGACGAGGCGAAGACGGTGGAAGCGACCGTTGAGATCGCATTGCAGATCAACGGAAAGATCCGCGGCACGCTCGTGATCGCAAAGGATGCGGACAAGGATGCCGTGCTCGCGAAGGCGAAGGAGGAGCTTGCAGACAAGCTCACCGGAAACATTGTGAAAGAGATCTATGTACCGGGACGCATCGTGAACATCGTAATGAAATAATACACGCATGAGATCATGCGGACAGGAATGCCGGTCGCCGTGAAGGGTGACCGGCATTTACTATTTCTTTAACTTTTCTTTGCGATTATTTTATATGTGAGGTTTATACTCCTGATCATAAGGAGGTTAGGCATGGACAAATATTATTTACAGACCAAAATGCTGTCCAAACGATATGGACAGACCTATGCAGTGAACAAAGTGAACCTGCATGTCAGACAGGGAGACATCTACGGACTCATCGGCTCAAACGGAGCCGGTAAGACAACCCTTATGAAAATGATCAGCGGATTTGCAGCGCCGACGGAGGGCGAGATCCATTTATTTTCAGAGGATGACAGGCAGCGGCGGATCGGCGCACTGATCGAGAATCCGGGAATTTATGGAAATATGAATGCCTTTGAGAATATGCGGTTAAAAGCGATCGCAATGGGTGTTTATAACAGGACGGACATCATGGAGATCCTTGATTTCGTCGGATTGTCGGGCAGTCTGAAAAAGAAAACAGGAAAGTATTCGCTTGGCATGAAGCAGAGACTGGGGATCGGTCTTGCCCTGATCGGACATCCGGATCTTCTCATACTGGATGAGCCGATCAACGGACTGGATCCGCAGGGTATCACGGAGATCCGCGAGCTGATCTTAGAGCTGAATAAAAAGGAAAACATGACGATCATGATATCCAGCCATATCTTAGAGGAGCTGGATAAGGTCGCAACGGCGTTTGGAATGATCGCAAAGGGTGAGCTTGTCATGGAATTATCCCGCGATGAACTAAAGGAAAAATGCGAGGAAAAGGTAGAGATCGTATCGCAAAACAGCGGCAGTGTGGTGACGACGCTTGAAAAAATGGGGATCCGGAAATATACGGTCGTATCGTCCGATACGGTGTATGCATACGGCTGTACCGAGCGTGTGAATGAGATCACAAATCAGATGGTAAATGATGGTGTCTATCTCCGGCAGATCAGTATTTCGGGAACATCACTGGAGGAATTTTTCTTGAATACCGTCAGAAAGGGAGGTGTGCAGTCATGATCAATCTTACGAAAATGAATCTCAGCAGACTTATTTTTAATAAGCTGTTTTATATCCTGCTGCTCATCAATTTCGGACTCTGTATGCTGGTGGCTTCTGTTTCTGTGGATATGGAGGATCAGGAGCTTGACCGGCAGATCATGGAGGCGCAGGGGATCGGATCGGAGGATGACAGTGTCGGGCTGACGATAGGCGGAGATCTGACGGAGGACACGCCGTTTGAGGACATTTATGCAGAGATGGTCAGTAGCGGTGTCATGCTGATCTTTGTGGGCGTTTTTGCAAGCGTTTACATTGACGAGGAACGAAAGAGCGGGTTCCTAAAGAATCTCACGGTCGGAAAAGCAGGGAAAAAATACATCTTTGCATCAAAGCTGCCGGTGATGTTCATTTTCAGTGCGTTCCTGCTTCTGACAGGACTGGTGGCAATGTATGTGAGCTGTAACCGGTCGGGAAATTATGCGATCACCGCAGGGGGAGATCTGATGAACTATATCGTGACGCAGTCGCTCCTGCACACGGCGTTCGGAATGGCTGTCATGGTGTGCTATGAGCTTTTCCGGAGTGTCGTGCTAAACATTCTGGTAGCTGTATTTGCAGCATTCAATCTGTTTGGGTTTATCATCGCACTGCTGGAGCGTTATATCGGTTTTATCCGGATGCTCACGGAAGTATGGGGCGGCAGATTGGAGCTTACGCAGTACATGCTGATCACGAGGGTTACAAACCTGCAGATCACGGGAAACGGATTTCCTTTTGTTCCAAGCCTCGTGGTTGCGCTGGCAGGACTGGTATGGTATATTATGCTTGGAATGTTGATCCACAGCAGACGGGATACCGTATAGCAGAAAAGCTCAGAAAAGATAAGAAAAGATAGGGGAAGGCGCATGAGTAAGGATGTATGGATGATAACAGCGATCATACTGTGTGGGATATGTCTGGCATTCGCAGTCCTGATCCTATTATATTGGCGGCAGATGAAGTCCATCTGCCGCCAGCTTCGCGTTCACCGGACGGAGCACAGCGGCACGGATATCTGGCTGGACATCGTGAAAGGACCGTTCCGTGAGCTGCAGAAGGAGATCAACCTGAATATCCGAGAGCAGCGAAAGGAGCAGAAGGAGCATCGGGAGCAGGAGCAGGCATTTAAGGAGCTGGTGTCGAATGTGTCCCATGACATCCGGACACCGATCACATCTGTTTCGGGGTATTTTCAGCTTTTTATGGACACTGAGGATGAGGAAAAAAGAGAACAGTATGCGGACATCATCACCGGAAGGATCAAAGATTTTTTGTCCATGCTGGAGGATTTTTACGAGTATTCTACCGCAGTCAGCAATGACAGAAAATTCGTTCCCGAAAAATGCGATATTACGCGGATCGTGAGTGAATGCTTATTTTTGTACTATAAGGAGATCGGGGAAATACTGGGAGAACCAAAGATTTCCTTTCCCGAAAAGGAGATCTATGCGCTCGCATCGGATAAGGAGCTTCGGCGCGTGCTCCAAAACATCATCAGTAATGCGCTCCGTCATGGCTGCGGCGGTTTTCGGGTGTCAGTCGGGGAAGCGCAGAAGGTGTGGCTGAGGTTTGAAAATCAGACGAAAGAAGCACTTCCCGACAATCCGAACAGAGTGTTTGAACGAACGTTTAAGGCGGATGCTGCACGGACAGGCAGCGGCTCCGGCTTGGGGCTTAGTATCGCGAAGGAGCTGACGGAAAACATGGGAGGAGTCATATCCGCGTATTCCCATGAGGACGGAGCATTTGGGATCATGATAGAACTGGAGAAATGGAATGGAAAAGATACTGATCATAGAAGATAATGATGAGATCAACGGTCTTTTGAAGGAGCTGTTGGTAAATGCAGGTTATGAGGTGAAGCAGGCGTTTTCGGGATCGGAGGGACTGCTGTATGCTTCGGGTGAGAGCTATGCACTTATCCTGCTGGATCTGATGCTCCCCGGAATGTCCGGTGAGGAGGTGCTCGGTCGGATCAGGGCAGGCTCGGATGTTCCGGTCATCGTGATCTCTGCGAAAACGGATATGGATGAAAAGGTGGCGCTGCTGCAGAACGGCGCAGATGATTATATGACCAAGCCCTTTGACATGCGGGAGGTTTTAGCAAGGGTAGAGCTGCAGCTAAAGAGAAAGCGGATGGCAGTGAAGGATGCCATTGTTTATGGAGAGCTGACGCTTGACGCAGGGGAGCATTTATTTACCGTCAATGGCAATCCGCTCGCGCTTACCAGACAGGAATTTTCGATCATGGAGCTTCTGATGAAGCATCCCGACAAGATCTACAGCAAGCAGGAATTATATGAACTGGCATGGGATGAATATTTTATCGGGGAGGATAAGACGCTGAATGTCCATATCAGCAATATCCGAAAAAAGCTCAAGCAATATTCGGAGCGCGAATATATCGAAACCGTGTGGGGGATCGGGTTCCGGCTGAAAAAATAGCGGATTATGTATTGTGGTTCTGATGACATGTGTGCTAAAATAGCAGGTATCTGATGAAAAATACATATAAGGAGGAAAAATTATGGGAATGACAATGACCCAGAAAATTCTTGCAGCACATGCAGGGTTAGACAGCGTGACAGCCGGACAGTTGATCGAGGCGGATCTTGATCTGGTGCTCGGTAATGATATCACTTCGCCGGTTGCGATACATGAGATCGAAAAAATGAATGTGGACGGTGTGTTCCATAAGGACAAGATCGCACTGGTCATGGATCATTTTGTACCGAATAAGGATATCAAATCCGCTGAGCACTGTAAGTGTGTGCGTGAATTTGCCTGCAAAAATGAGATCACGAATTATTTTGACGTTGGAGAGATGGGGATCGAGCATGCGCTCCTTCCCGAAAAAGGTCTGACGGTCGCAGGTGACGTGATCATCGGT
>CAZERX010000147.1:0-4882 GCA_964515045.1 uncultured Eubacterium sp. | reverse complement strand
ATCTGCAAAGGATCTTGGAACCGGCAAGGAGCAGCACATCACGATCACGGCAGGCTCCAACATGTCTGATGATGAGATCGATAAGGCTGTCAAGGAGGCTGCTGAGTACGAGGCACAGGATAAGAAGCGCAAGGAAGCGATCGACACCAGAAACGATGCAGATTCCTTCGTATTCCAGACCCAGCAGGCACTGGATCAGGTCGGTGACAAGCTCGACGCAGCAGACAAGTCTGCCGTAGAGGCTGATCTGAACGCACTGAAGGCACTCGTTGACGCAAACCCCGAGGCGGAGAATATGACGGAGGATACCATTTCTCAGATGAAGGCTGCCAAGGAGAAGCTGATGGAGAGCGCACAGAAGGTATTTGCAAAGATGTACGAGGGTGCACAGGCAGCAGGCGCAGGCTCCGACATGGGTGGTGCTGCCGGAGCCGATATGGGAGCCGGTGCAGCCGCAGATGACGATGTTGTAGATGCAGACTTCAAGGAAGTATAACAATGGCAGATAAAAGAGATTATTACGAGGTACTCGGCGTTGATAAAAACGCCGATGATGCCGCGCTGAAAAAAGCATATCGCGTGCTTGCCAAAAAGTATCATCCGGACACCAATCCGGGTGATGCTGAGGCGGAGGCGAAGTTCAAGGAAGCCTCAGAAGCATATGCGGTACTGAGTGATCCTGAAAAAAGACGGCAGTACGACCAGTTCGGTCACGCAGCCTTTGACGGCGGTGCCGGTGGCGGCGGCTTCGATTTCAGCGATATGGGTGATATTTTCGGCAGCTTCGGAGATATATTCGGAGATTTGTTTGGCGGCGGCTTCGGAGGCGGCAGACGTGCGAACAACGGCCCGATGAAGGGTGCGAACGTTCGGACACAGGTGCGCATTACCTTTGAGGAAGCCGTATTTGGCTGTAAAAAAGAGATCGACATGGTCTTAAAGGACGAATGTCCCGACTGTCACGGAACCGGCGCAAAGGCGGGAACGACACCGGAAACCTGTAAAAAGTGCGGCGGACGCGGTCAGGTGCGCATGACGCAGCAGTCGCTGTTCGGCATGGTGCAGAACATCACGACCTGTCCGGACTGTAACGGAACCGGTAAGATCATCCGCGAGAAATGCTCCGGCTGCCGCGGAACGGGTTACTTAAACAACCGCAAAAAGATCGAGGTCAGCATCCCTGCCGGCATCGACAACGGACAGAGTGTCCGTATCCGTGAAAAGGGTGAGCCGGGTGTCAATGGCGGACCGCGGGGCGACCTTCTGGTAGAGGTGATCGTAAGCTCCCATCCGTTCCTGCAGCGGCGCGACATGGATCTTTATTCCACTGCACCGATCTCGTATGCGCAGGCAGCGCTCGGCGGCGAGGTGCGGATCGGAACCGTAGACGGCGATGTGCTCTATGAGGTAAAGGCGGGAACTCAGACCGATACAAGGATCCGGCTCCGGGGAAAAGGCGTGCCGTCACTTCGGAATGCGAATATCCGCGGCGATCAGTATGTGACGCTCGTGGTACAGGTGCCGACCGGACTGAACGAGAAGGCGAAGGAGCTGCTGCGTGAGTTTGACGAGCAGACCGGCAATTCGCTGGCGAACCAGAACGGTGCAGCCGACGGCGAGGTCAAGCACAAAAAGAAGGGCTTCGGCAGAAAAAAATAACAAAAATATGAACAAGATGTTGTGGAGAAAAAATTTTTTCAATTTTTTTGTCACAATATCTTGTTTTTTGTTGCGTTTTGGTTATGATATAAAATAGGTATGTTTCTAGTTGACGGCGCACATGTATTTGGTTAGGAGGAACGATCACAAATGTCGATGCCGCTTACCGTACCTGAAACGCAGGAGGAACTGGATGTATTCCGGCGGTGGTACTTTAAGAAAACTGCAGAAATGGAGCACAGCCTTCGGGAGCTGGAGGATAACAAACGCCGCCTGCAGCTTCAGCGTGACAAGCTGGAGCGTGAGCGCAGGGATTTCCGACGCGAAAAGGAAGCAGATGCGCGTTTTCGGGCGCAGGAGGAGCGTGTGCTGCGGATGAAGCAGCAGGTGCTTGAGGATGAGCTGCGAAAGCTGGCGAATGAAAAACAGTATCTGGAACGTCAGAAGGAATTTTACAATCATGTCCGCGCGTTCCAGCAGAAGCAGGAGCGTCCGGCAGAGCACCGCGGTCCGGTGGTGAAGGGCGAGCTGTTTTTTATCGGTGTGCAGAGTGAGATCGCACTGAAAAAGCGTTATAAGGATCTGATCAAGATCTATCATCCGGACAATATGTGCGGAGATACGCAGACGCTGCAGGAGATCAATCGTGAGTATGACAGACTGCGCACGGCGTTTGCCGCGTGCTAGGCAGGCAGGCTCGAAAATCCGTAGGATCGTGGATTTTCGGGCTTTTTTTCTTGACAAAACCGCTGGATTAGCGGATAGTGTAGAGAGAATGGTCACAGGGAGGCTTATTTATGGGAGCAATGAACAACAATCAAAAGATCGGCTTTATCGGCTGCGGAAATATGGGCGGCGCGATCCTGCGGGGCATCGTCGCAGCAGGAGTCGCAGATAAGGATCAGATCGTAGTCTATGACGTGAGCGAAGCCGTACAGGAGGAAATGCGTGCCTTTGGCGTACAGGTGCTTTTGGACAACGAAGCCGTCTGCATGGCGGCAGATTATATCGTTTTGGCGGTCAAGCCGCAGTATATGGCGCAGACACTCGCTTCGACCGGACAGGCACTGGAGGATAAATGCGTGATCTCGATCGCGGCGGGACTTTCGGCAGAGCGCATCCGCTCCATGATCGCAGCAAAGCCGCGCGTGCTCCGCACGATGCCGAATACACCGGCGATGGTATTGTCCGGCGCGTTTGCATTGTGCAGTGACTGTGATCTGACGCAGGAGGAGCGGCAGACGGCAGAAATGCTGTTTGCACCGCTGGGTGAGGTCGTATGGGTGCCGGAGACGCTCATAGATGCCGTTTGTGGCGTGAGCGGCAGCGGGCCTGCGTATGTGGCGATGTTTATCGAAGCGATGGCAGACGGCGGCGTGCGCGAGGGTCTGCCGCGCGATGTGGCGTATCGGCTGGCGGCACAGACCGTGATGGGAACGGCAAAGCTGTATCTTGAGAACGGAACGCATCCGGCGAAGCTGAAGGATATGGTCACTTCACCGGCAGGTACGACCATCGAGGGCTGTTATGCACTGGAAAAGAACGGTTTTCGCGCGGCTGTGATGGATGCCGTGCACGTTGGAGCAGAAAGATCAAGGGAATTAGGGAGAAACTGACATGAAATGGTATAGCTATACGATCGAAACGACGACTGCCGCCGAGGATCTCATCGTTGCAATGCTGGACGAGCTTGGGATCGAGGGCGCGATGATCGAAAATAACGTGCCGCTCACAAAGGAGGAGATCGGTGAGATGTTCATTGATTTTCCGCCGGAGCTGGGCGAGGACGACGGTACGAGCCGCGTGACGTTTTATCTGGATGCAGACGATACGACGGATGCAGAGCGCGAGGAGCTTCTGCGGCGCGTGATGCTCGCACTGGAGGAGCAGAAGCAGTATGCAGACATTGGTGCTGCGACGATCACGGCAGGTCAGACCGAGGACATTGACTGGATCAACAACTGGAAAAAGTTTTTCAGCTCGTTTTATTTAGACGATATCCTGATCAAGCCGACGTGGGAGGAGCGAAAGCCCGAGGACGAGGGAAAGGTCATGATCGAGATCGACCCCGGCGTATCGTTCGGTACGGGAAAGCATGAGACGACACAGCTCTGTATCCGACAGCTCCGCAAATATATGAAGGAAAACGACCGTGTGCTGGATGTCGGCTGCGGCAGCGGTATCTTGTCCATTGTCGCGTTAAAGCTCGGCGCAGGCAGCGTGGTCGGAACGGATATTGATGATGTGTGCCTGACCTCCACCTATGACAATTTTGCGGTCAATCACCTTGCGCGGGAGCTTGGAACGTTCTACTGCGGCAATCTGATCGACGATACGTCATTGCAGGAGACGGTCGGCGGCGGTTATGACATCGTGGTGGCAAATATCCTTGCGGATGTCATTATCCCGATGGCACCGGTCATTCCGGCGCGCTTGAAAAAGGGCGGTATGTTCATCACCTCCGGTATCATTGATTTTAAGGAGCGTGAGGTCGCAGACGCGATCGAGGCGGCAGGGCTGACCATCGTAGAGATCAATCATCAGGGCGAGTGGGTCAATATCACTGCCCGCAGGGAGTCGTAAGGGCATATGTATCAGTTTTTTGTGGAAAATGGGCAGATCGGGGCAGAGACCGTCACGGTTACAGGCTCGGATGTCAATCATATGAAAAATGTGCTGCGCATGAAGGTCGGCGAGCAGGTGCGGATCAGTGACCAGCAGGGAAAGGATCTGCTCTGCCATGTGCAGGAGCTTCGGGAGCAGGAGGTGCTGCTGCACATTGACGGTACGATGGACAGCACGGAGCTTTCGACGGATATTTACCTGTTTCAGGGGATGCCGAAGGGCGAGCGCATGGAGACCGTCATTGAAAAGGCAGTCGAGCTTGGTGTGCACGAGATCATTCCGGTGGCGATGAAATACTGCGTTGTCCGTCTGGATGATAAAAAAGCCGAAAAAAAGGTCGCACGCTGGCAGGAGATCGCGCGCAGTGCGGCGAAGCAGTCCAAGCGGAGCATCATACCGACCGTGCATCCGGTGATGAGCCTGCGTGAAGCGGTGGCGTATGCGATGCGCTGTGACCTGCAGCTCGTTCCATATGAGAATGCCAGTGGGATGGCGGCGACGGCAGAGGCACTCACGAAGCTGCGGACGGCAGCCTCTGTTGGCGTTTTCATCGGACCGGAGGGTGGTTTCGATGTGGAGGAGATTGAGCAGGCGATTG
>CAZERX010000146.1:0-4930 GCA_964515045.1 uncultured Eubacterium sp. | reverse complement strand
CGCATAAGCGCCCGCCTGCAGAACGAGCGACACCGCCTCCGGTATCGTCATAAAGTAGCGGATGATATCGGGATGCGTCACCGTAACCGGCCCGCCCTGTGCGATCTGGTTTTTGAAAAGCGGGATCACGCTGCCGTTGCTGCCGAGCACATTTCCGAACCGCACGGCAACAAACTCCGTCTCGGAGCGGTGATCATAGGTCTGTATGATCATTTCACAGACACGCTTGGACGCGCCCATGATGTTCGTCGGGTTCACCGCCTTGTCCGTAGAGATCATCACAAATCGCTTCACGTGATGGCGGTCTGCCGCCTGCACGACCTTCCATGTGCCGAGGACGTTATTTTTCACCGCCTCATTCGGGCTGTGTTCCATGAGCGGTACGTGCTTATGCGCCGCCGCATGATAAACGATATCCGGCTGATACATGGAAAAAATGTCGTCCATCCGCTTCGTATTCCGCACGGATGCGATCAGCACCACGAGATCGAGCTGCGGATAGTCGTGCAGCAGCTCCTGCTGGATGCTGTACGCATTATTTTCATAAATATCAACGATAATGAGCTGCTTCGGCTGATGGGAAGCGATCTGACGGCACAGCTCGCTGCCGATGGAGCCACCCCCGCCGGTCACAAGGATGACCTGACCGGATACATAGCCCATGATGGAATCCAGATTGACCGCGACCGGCTCTCTGCCGAGCAGGTCATTGACATCCACATCCTTCAGCTTGCTGATGCTGACATCGCCATTGACGAGCTGGTAGATACCCGGCAGACGCTTCAGCTCACAGCCGGTCTCCCGACAGATCTCAACGATCTCCTTGATCTCCCGCGCGGATGCGGACGGAAGCGCGATCATGATCTCATCGACACCCAATGCCGCCGCACGGTCTATGATATCCTCACGCGTACCGATCACGCGTACACCGTGGATAAACGTTCCCTTTTTTGCCGGATCATCGTCAATGACACCGACGAGCTGTTTATTGATATGCTGGCTTCCCAGTATCTCCTTGATCAGCGCACTGCCCGCAGAGCCTGCACCGATCACCATAACCTGCTTCTGCTGCCCTCTCTGCACGCGTCCGCGCTTCCCCACGGTACGCAGGGCGCGGTAGCTGAACCGCCCGCACAGCGTAAAGCCGAGCAAAAACACGCCGTACAGCATATAATAGCTGCGCGGCAGCGGATACATCTGCTCACTCCGGTTCAGCAGGATCATGATCATATTGATCACGGCATCGATCACGCACGCCGCGACCATATACATCATTTCCGTCAAGCCTGCGTACATCCATAGGCTGTTGTACAGACGGAACGCCGCAAAAACGACCACCGTTATGAGCATGGCAAACCACATCGTCTGCCAGAGCACCTCCAGATAGTGCGTCGGTATCTTGTTCGGATGCAGGTCAAAACGCAGCAGCAGCGCAAGATAGCCGGACAATGCGACCGCTGCCATGTCATAACAGATCAGACAGAGCCGCCGTATCATCAGTTTTGCATTCATAATCGTATCTTTCTCCAAAAATCCTGACGTTCTCAGCTCCAAAGGCTGCGGATCGCGTGACAGATACGCGCCAACTGTTCATCCGTCATCTTGGTGTCACTCGGCAGGCAGACACCGTTCGCGAACAGTCTGCCGGAAACCGAAGTATCCGCTCCCATCACAGGATCCGTGATCGTAAAGGCTTCCCTTCCGACTGCCGCTCCGTCCGCGCCCGCTGCTACAAAATCGCAGTCTGCGAACACCGGCTGCAGATGCATCGGCTTCCACACCGGACGGCTCTCCGCATTCTCCGCCTCGAGCGCGAGTATCACATCCAGCGGACGCACCGGCGACTCCTCAGACAGTTGGATCGCCGTCAGCCAACAGTTGCTGCTCGTATGATCGGATAACGGCATCAGTGACAATCCTGTAAGATCACCAAGCTCCCGCCGGTAATAGTCATAAATATACTGCTTTTTCTGCACGCGCGCATCCAGCACACGGAGCTGTCCGCGTCCGATCCCCGCCACGATATTGCTCATGCGGTAATTGTAACCGATCTCCTTATGCTGATACCACCGCTCCGGCTCCCGCGACTGCGTAGACCAGAAACGCACCTTGGCGATGCGCTCCTCTGCCGCCGCCCGATCTGCCAGATTACAGAACAGCATACCGCCGCCGGAGGTCGTGATGATCTTATTTCCATTGAAGGAAAAAATCCCGTAATCTCCGATCGTTCCGATATATTTCGGCTTTCCGCCGGTACATGCACCGGTGTAGGTCGTGCCGAGTCCCTCCGCCGCATCCTCGATGAGCGGCACGCCGTATTCGCGGCAAAGCGGCACGATCTCGTCCAGATCGGCTGACAGACCGTAAAGATGCACAACGATCACCGCCTTCGGCAGGCGACCCATCGCGCGGTATTTTTCCAGTGCCGCACGGAGCGCCGCAGGACTCATATTCCATGTTTTCTCATCACTGTCGATAAACACCGGCTCTGCGCCCACATAGCGGATCGGGTTCGCCGATGCGGAAAAGGTCAGCGACTGTGTGAACACGATGTCACCTTTGCCGATCCCAAGCGCCAGAAGCGCCATATGGATCGCAGCCGTGCCTGCGCTCAGCGCCGCACCCTGTCCTGCTCTGATCTTTTCACCCAGCTCCTTTTCAAATGCCACGACATTCTCACCGAGCGGTGCGATAAAATTTTTTCGGAACGCATCCTCGATGTATTCCATTTCATAGCCTTCCTCCGACATATGCGGAGAAGCCAAAAAAATACGCTCGTTCATCTTTTCCTCCCTTGTGCCCCTATGCACAGGCACAGCCGCAGTACGCATCACACCTGCAGCCGCCATTTCCTTCGCAGTTTTTCCTTTTCATCAAAGTGCATCAGCAGCTCATATACCAGCCGCCGTTCACCATCATTATAGCTTCCCAGACTTACCATTTTATGCGGACTGCTCGCAACCAGATAATCGATCGAGACATGAAAGACATCTGCCAGTATCACACAGTTGTCGATCGACGGATAGGTCGCGCCGCACTCCCATGACTGTACACTCGACCGGCTCACGTTCACACGACTCGCCAACTGCGTCTGTGTCATACCGGATTGCTCCCGCATTTCACGGATTCGTCTGCCGACTGTCCTTATCACCATTGCTGTCCTCCGTCCGTATCCTCCCTACTTATGGTAAATGCGGTTTTCTGACTCGTATTTCGGTTCGCAGGTCAGATGCATACCCAGACGCTTAAAGATCTTTTCATCCACGGATGAGAGTAAAACGGAGGAATGTGCATCCAGCCCCTTCAGCTTTTGGAGCTGCGCGAGTGCCAGCTTCGCATTCGGATCCGTTGCCGCCGAGGTAGACAGCGCGATCAGAATCTCGTCCGTATGGAGTCTCGGATTCTTGCTGCCGAGATAATCCGTCTTTAAGGTCTGTATCGGCTCGATCGCCTTCGGTGACACGAGATGAAGCTCGTGATCGATGCCGCCGAGCACCTTGAGTGTATTCAGAAGGACTGCTGCGGATGCACCGAGCAGATCCGTCGTTTTTCCGGTGACGATCGTACCGTCCTCCAGCTCGATCGCTGCTGCCGGATGACCGGTCTCCTCCTCACGCCGGAGCGCGGCTGCTGCCACTGCATAATCCTCCAGTGAAAGACCCGCCTGCTTCATCAAAAGCTCCAGCTTGTACAGGGTTTCCTTGCTGCCGGTGCCCTTTTTGCAGTCCGTCAGTCCTTGGTAATACCGTCTGATGATCTCGCGGTAGGATGCCTCACGGCACACCTCATCGTCAATGATACAGTTGCCGATCATATTCACGCCCATGTCGGTCGGTGACTTGTACGGACTTTCACCCTGTATCTGCTCAAACATCGCATGCAGCACCGGAAAGATCTCCACGTCACGGTTGTAATTGACCGTGGTCTCTCCATATGCTTCCAGATGGAACGGATCGATCATATTGACATCGTTCAGATCTGCCGTCGCCGCCTCATACGCGATATTGATCGGATGCTTGAGCGGCACGTTCCAGATCGGAAAACTCTCAAATTTCGCATACCCCGCCTTTACGCCGCGCTTATGCTCGTGATAGAGCTGCGACAGGCAGGTTGCCATCTTGCCGCTGCCGGGCCCGGGCGCAGTGATGACGACGAGCGGTCTGCTCGTTTCGATATAATCATTTTTTCCATAGCCGTCGTCGCTCACGATCGTTGCGATATCGCTCGGATAGCCGGGGATCTTATAGTGATGATAGGTTCGGATACCCAGTCCGTTCAGACGCTGCTCAAACTGGTCTGCGGATGCCTGTCCTGCATATTTTGTGATGCAGACGCTGCCGACATACATGCCGACTCCGCGGAACGCATCAATGAGCCGCAGCACATCCATGTCATAGGTGATGCCGAAGTCACCGCGGATCTTGCTGCCCTCGATATCCTCCGCACTGATAACGACAACGATCTCTGCCTGCTCCTTCAGCTCCAACAGCATATGCAGCTTGGAATCCGGCTGAAATCCCGGCAGCACGCGCGACGCGTGGTAATCGTCAAAGAGCTTGCCGCCAAACTCCAGATAGAGCTTGTTCTCAAACTGTTGGATCCGCTCTAAGATATGCTCCGACTGCATTTTCAAGTATTTGTCATTATCAAATCCGATCTTCATTTCTGTACACCTTTTCCCTATTCGTCTGTTTTTGTATCGCGTCCGCTCTCACACAGCGGATCACACCACGTTCTATTATACCAAAGCGAACGGATAAAGCAATATCATCACATGGAAAATGAATAAAAAAAGGAGGCGCATCACACGATACGCCTACCCTTATCTGTCAGCATTAAGCTGCTTTTTCTGAATTTTTCTTGCTCTGTGTGTAGCTCTTGGTGGAGTTGATCACGATGATCAGTCCGAGCACGATCAGAAGGATCGCGA
>CAZERX010000145.1:0-4958 GCA_964515045.1 uncultured Eubacterium sp. | reverse complement strand
TAATAAGGATCTACAGGATTTCGTCCATGAATGCCACGCACAGGGCATCCGCGTGATCTTTGACGGCGTGTTCAACCATGTCGGACGTGACTTTTTCGCATTTCAGGATCTTTTGAAAAACCGCGAAAGCTCCGCGTACCGCGACTGGTTCTGCAATGTAAATTTCGGTGGAAATAATGAATACAACGACGGCTTCTGCTATGAGAACTGGGGCGGCTACAATCTGCTCGTCAAGCTCAATCAGCATAATCCCGCCGTGCGCGACTATATCTGTGATGTGATCCGCTTCTGGGTGAGTGAATTTGATGTGGACGGCATCCGTCTGGATGCTGCGGATGTGCTCGATTTTGAGTATATGCGCACACTGCGCAGTGTGGCAAATACGGTGAAACCGGATTTCTGGCTGATGGGTGAGGTCATCCACGGCGACTACACGCGCTGGGTCAACGGCGACACGCTCCATGCGGTGACCAACTATGCGCTGCACAAGGCACTCTACTCCGGTCACAACGACCACAATTATTTTGAGATCGCACATACGGTCAAGCGGCTGTATGAAATGGGCGGCTGCCGTCCCGACGGTCTGAAGCTGTACAGCTTCGTGGACAATCACGATGTTGCACGTATCGCTACCAAGCTGAACAACAAGGATCATCTGATGCCGGTGCACATCCTGCTCTACACACTGCCCGGTGTGCCGTCCATTTATTACGGCTCAGAATTTGCCATTGAGGGTGCAAAGGAAAGCGGCTCTGACGCGTCCTTACGTCCTGCCCTGCGTTACGAGGATTATGCAGATGCATACAAAACGGATCCGAACACTCAGCTCATCGCGGCACTCGGAAAGCTGCACCAGCAGACTCCGGCGCTCTCCTACGGCACTTATCGCGAGCTTTTGCTGACGAACCGTCAGTATGCGTTTGCAAGGGAATATGAGGATCAGACGGTGATCGTTACCGTGAATAATGATGAACAGCCCGCCGAGCTGCACGTACCTGTCAAAGACGGCAGCTACCGCGGTGCGCTCTCCGGCGAGCGCTTACAGACCGAGAACGGCAGACTCCATGTGACACTGGATGCCTGTCTCGGTGAGATCTGGATCCCTGAAAGCTGATGGCTGATGGTCGGATCACTTCGGATCCGCAGAAAGCTGTTCCAGAAGCTCCGGCAGCTCCTCCAGTGAACGTATGATATGATCTGCCAGCGGGTGTACGCCCTCTGTATCACTGCGGTGATACCAGATGGTGCGTATGCCCGCATTTTTTCCGCCCTGCATGTCTGAGGTCAGGGAATCTCCGACGATGACCGTCCGTGCACGATCCGCCTGCGGGATCGCCGCAAATACCGCATCAAAAAAACGTACATCCGGCTTTTCTGCACCGATTTCCTCTGAGATAAAGATCCCGTCAAAATATGCCCCGATGCCGGAGTGTGCCAGCCGTCCGCGCTGTACGGACAGATTGCCGTTGGAAACGAGGTAGAGCCGGTACGTTCCCCTCAGCCGTTCGAGAAGCTGCCGCGCACCGTCGATATAGTGCCAGCTCTGCGAAAGATACTGCGGATACAGCTCTGCCGCCTGCACTGCAAGTGACGGTTCTTTCCCAAGCTCCGCAAACAGCAGCTCGTATCTTCGCACCATCAGCCGCGCGCGGGTGATCTCGCCGCGCTCCAATGCCTGCCACTGTGCCTGATTGATCCGGCTGTACATCTGCGCGATCTCCTCCGTCAGCGTGATACCGAGCGCCGCAAAGGTCTGTGTCAGTGCCACGCGCTCATCCGCATGAAAATCAAACAGGGTATCGTCTAAGTCAAACAGTATGTCTCTGATCGGGTATGTCATCGCTACTCCTTTTTTCTGATGATCCGCTCCAGTATGTCCAGTCCTTCTGCCAGCTCCTCCTGCGAAAGTCCGCCGAAGCCGAGCAGGAGCACCGGAAGCGTGTCTTTTTGTTCCTGCAGGATCCGGTAGGCGCTCATGCCGTAGAGCCTGACCTGCTGCTCTGCCGCCGCCTGCAAAAGCTCCTGCTCCGTCTGCTCCGTCTGTACCGTGACGAGCAGGTGCAGACCTGCATTCTCTCCGCCGATGTGTGCGACCCACGGACGCTGCTTTAGCTCGTGCAGCAGGAAATCATGCTTTGCCTTGTAAATCCGCCGCATCCGGTTCAAATGGCGTTCAAAATCGCCGTTTTCCATAAAGCGGCAGACACTGAGCTGCTGCTGCGTCGATACCGTAGAGGAATAAAAGCCGTAGCTCTCGTGGAACCGTCTGCAAAGATGCTTCGGCAGCACCATATAGCTCATACGGAGCGCCGGCGAGATGCTCTTTGAAAACGTTCCGAAATAGATCACACAGTCGGCGGTATCACGGCTCTGCAGGGACGGGATCGGTCTGCCGACGTAGCGGAACTCACTGTCGTGGTCGTCCTCTAAGATATAGCGTCCGGATGCGCCCGCCGCCCAGTCCAAAAGCTCCTGCCTGCGTCCGAGCGGCATCACCGTTCCCATCGGGAACTGGTGTGACGGCATGATATAAATGACCTCTGCCGACGTGCGTTCCAGTGTATCACGCTGCAGTCCATATGCGTCCGTTTCTCCTGCGTATACCGGGCAGCCCGCGTGCACCAGCACCTCATACGCCTGCATGTAGGTCGGATCCTCCATCACGACCGCACGACCTGCGCCTAAAAGCTGCATACAGAGCAGCAGCAGATACTCACTGCCTGCGCCGACGACGATCTGCTCCGGCTCACACGACACGCCGCGTGCGCGGTACAGATACGTCGCGACCGCTTCCCGCAGTCTCCGATCCCCGCCCGCCTCAGACGCGCACAAAAGCCCCTCCGGCTGCTCTAAAACTTCGCGGCAGCACCTTTTCCACCGGTCATACGGAAAATGCCGCGCATCGACCGCGAACGGTGAAAAGTCGATCCGTACCGGCGCTGTCACCGGCTCCTGCGCCGCGTGCTCCGTCTGCTGCTCTGCCGCTGTCTGCATCAGGCCGGAAAATACATCCGAAAGATCGCATACAAAAAAGCCGCTTCCTGCCCTTGCCTGCACGTATCCCTCCGATACGAGCTGTTCATAGGCAAGCTCTACCGTAAAGCGGCTCACATTCAGATTGGCTGACAGCATCCGCGTGGACGGCAGCTTTTCCCCGCAGGGGATCCTGCCATCCTCGATGTCATGCCGGATCGCCAGATAAATCTGTTCATAGATCGGTATTTTCTGCCCTGTGACGGCATCACGCTCCGTCTGCAGGGCGATCATCAGCTCTCTCATCGCGACCTCAGATCATTTTTTACGTTTTTTCAGCTCCAGAAGGATCTGATCCTTCAGCTCCAGTGCATGATCCTTGACGTTTCTGGATGCTGAGGAATTGGTAATGACAGAACCGACGAGCTTCGCTGATACCTCCAGCTTGCCGAAGTGGTATGCCATATACGCCAGTATGTATTCGAGCGTCGGCTGATTGAGTCCGGCGATCGGGAACATTTCATTCATCATCGCCTGCTGAAAGCCCTCATATGCAGCGAGATAATGCAGCTCTGCCTCCTTGCGGTACTTGGCAGTCTCGGCTGCCTTCTGCTCCTCATCGGTAAGCTCCTGTGCTTCCTTCACCTTTTCACGGTACAGCCATGCCAATAATAAATGCAGGTAGGATTTCTCTCCATCCTTCGCCAGCTTTGCCTCGGCACATTTGAGTGCGGTCTCATGCATCGCGATCGCCTGATCATAGGTATACACCTTCCAACTGCTGCGATCCTCCTCCGAAAAATGCACACAGACCTCCTGCTTGATATTTTCGATCTGACGCTTGACCAGATGTGCGAACGCGTTGTGCTGTGCGCTGTAACCGCAGTGCGGGCAGGAACAGATGCCGTACTTTAACGTGTCGATGTACTCAAAACGCGGGCGCAGATCCGCGTCCGATCCGGTACGGCGCGCACGGTTTGATTTCAGCACCTTAGTCGTAAACGGCTGGTCGCACACGACACAGGTCATGCGCTTGTCAAAGATAAATTCATCCTCAGTATGAGTGATCTGGGTTGTCGTTGCCATTTTGATATCCCCCTCTTATTCTGCCTTCGGCAGCTTGAAAGAACTCTTTAACGATACGATGCGGTTGAATACCGGAGCACCGTCCGCAGAATCCTTATAATCTACACAGAAAAATCCGTTGCGCACGAACTGGAAGCTCTCATACGCCTTTGCGTCTGCCAGTGACGGCTCCACAAAGCAATGCTCGAGCACGGTCAGTGAATTGGGATTTAAGTTCAGACTTCCGTCCTCATTGTACACACCCAGCTCCTCATCCACGATGTTTTCATACAACCGCACCGTCACCTGCTTTGCCGTAGGCGCTGCGACCCAGTGGATCGTTCCCTTGACCTTTCGTCCGTCCGGACTGTTGCCGCCCTTTGACGCAGGATCATAGGTGCAGTGGATCTCAGTCACATTGCCGTTTTCGTCCTTTTTATAATCCACGCATTTTACAAAATACGCGTTCATCAGACGTACCTCATTGCCGGGGAACAGCCGGAAATACTTTTTCGGAGGCTCCTCCATGAAGTCCTCCCGCTCAATGTAAAGCTCCCGCGCGAACGGTACCTCACGCGTGCCGAGCGCCTCATTTTCCTGATTGTTCGGCACGGTCAGAAGCTCGGTCTGACCCTCGGGATAATTGTCAATGATCAGCTTGATGGGATCGAGCACTGCCATCACACGCGGACGCTTGACCTTCAGATCCTCACGGATGCAGTATTCAAGTGCCGCATAATCTGCGATGGAATGCGCCTTTGACACACCGCACAGCTCTACGAATTTCTGGATCGACTCCGGTGTGAAGCCTCTTCTGCGAAGTCCAGAAATGGATACCAGTCGCGGATCATCCCAGCCGTCTACGATGCCTTCCTCCACGAGCTTTTTGATGTAGCGCTTGCCGGTCACGACATTTTTCA
>CAZERX010000144.1:0-5053 GCA_964515045.1 uncultured Eubacterium sp. | reverse complement strand
GCCTCAACGATCGCAGCCGTCGGCGAAAAGACGGTATTCATGCTGATATACTGCAGTGAGAAGCCCTCCTGCTTGACATCCTTTCCGGGGATCACACGGTTGACGAACGCGATCAACTGATTCGTTACCGGAAGCAGGATGATCGTCTGGAATACCTTGTAGATCGTATCGGTATTCGCCACACAGCGCTTGATATCGCCGCCGGATACTGCCTGTATGAACGCGGTAAACGGATCCATCGCAAAGATCAGTATGACAGAGATCACGATCATTCCGATCACGTTAAACAATACATGGATCAGAGCGGCACGCTTGGCATCCTTTTTGGCATCCATCGCAGCCATGACCGCCGGTGTGCACGATCCGATGTTACATCCGAGGATAAAGTAAAAGCAGACCGGAAGCGTCACGAGTCCCTGTCCTGCCATCAGAAGCAGGATGCTGACCGTAACGGACGAGCTTTGCACGATCACCGTGATGATCAGTCCGACGAGGATCGCCAGTGCCGGATTGGTGAGCTGTGCAAGTGCATTCACAACTGCCGGATAGTCGTTCAGTAGCTGCATCGCCTCCGTCATCATACTGATACCCATAAACAATGCGCCGAAGCCGATGATGACCTCACCGATCTTCTTAAAGATCGGCTTTTTCATAAACAAGAACATCACGACACCGACAAACAGGATGACCGGTGCAACAGCCGTCAGATTAAAGGAAACGAGCTGTGCCGTGATCGTCGTACCGATATTCGCACCAAAGATGATGCCGACTGCCTGCGTCAGCTCCATCAGCCCTGCATTCACGAATGTGACGACCATGACCGTCGTCGCACCGGAGGACTGGATGATCGCCGTAAAAAGTGCGCCGAACAGTACACCGATGTACTTATTTTTTGAGACCGCGGTCAGAACGGAACGCAGCTTTGCGCCGGCTGCTTTCTGCAAGCCCTGACTCATAAAATTCATTCCAAACAAAAACAGTCCGAGACCGCCCATCAATGTTAATAATAGACCCATAATTTCCCCTCTTTTGTGTTACCTGCCAAATGCGTTTTGAAAATTGCCGGAGCGCAGTCCGTTTTGCGTAAAAAACTGCTCCCCAGTTACTATATCTTTTTTTATCTGTGTCTGCAAGTCCAAAATGGAATCAAACCGGATCTCCGGCCGCAGATATGAATAAAAATGTGTCCGGACCTCCCGTCCGTAGATGTCGCGGTCAAAATCGAAAATATGCGTTTCTACCGCGATCGGATTCGCCGTACCATCCTGCGGACGGATCGTCGGCTTTCTGCCGACATCCGCGATGCCGTAAAAGCATTCTCCGTCCAGCTCCACGGCTGCCGCGTAGACACCAAACGGCGGCAGGAGCTTGTCCGGCTCTGCCAGAATGTTGACCGTCGGTGCACCGATCGTGCGTCCGAGCTGATTGCCGTACTGCACGGTGCCGTCAATGGAATAGGGATGTCCCAGAAGCTGCGCCGCGATCTCCATATTACCCTTTGTGATCTCCTCGCGGATAAAGGTACTGCTGATATCCCGTCCTTCAAACTGCAGCTTTTCCACCACGCAAAGCTCATAGCCGTAGCGGTCAGACAACTGCGCGAGCAGCCGGTGATCGCCCCTGCGGTCATGCCCGAAGCGGCAGTCCGTTCCGACCACGATGCTCTTTACCGAAAGGTGCGTGACGATCCATGCAACGAAATCCTCCGGCTCCATATGCATGATCTCTGGCGTAAACGGACAGCGGATCAGATAATCGATCCCTTTTTCCTCAAATAAACGGCTCTTTTCTGCATTCGTGGACAGCAGCCCCTCCGTTTTTCCCTCGGTGAGCTGCTTCGGCGGGATGTCAAAGGTGAACGCTACGGATCGAAGCCCCTGCTCCTGCCGCCTGTGAAGCTCATCGAGCAGCCTTTCATGTCCGCGGTGCAGTCCGTCAAATTTTCCGATGGTGAGCACGGTCGGCTCCGTCATATAAAATTGTTCAATGGTTTCCATACAAATCATAAGCTTACCTAAATCACAGGAACATTTTCACGCATTTATAGGCACCGGCTGCTTCATCCCAGCCGTAGATCCCGTAAAAATGTCCGTTTTTATCATAGATCCGCACACGCGGTCTGTCCGGCTCCGACGGACACAGCTCCTCCGGAGACAGCCGGTTGCCGTTTTTCAGCTTCCGCATCGGCTCCTGCTCCTCCGTTCCCCGAACCGTATATGCCGGATGATCGGAAAAGACAAGATCGACCGGCTGCAGGATCTCCGACAGTCTGTCCGCATCGCGGTACTGTTCGATCTGCTCCAGCGTCACTGCCTGCTCCAGCGTAAAACGGCTGACCTGTGTACGCACGAGCGTATTCATCCTGCCGCCGACTCCGAGACGCTCTCCGATGTCCGCACAGAGCGTGCGGATATAGGTGCCCTTGGAGCAGTGTACGGCAAACCGCACGAGCGGCAGCTTCATTTCCAATATCCGGATCTCATAGATCGTGACCGGACGCGCCTTCCGCTCAACCTCAATGCCCTCACGTGCGAGGTCGCACAGCTTTCTGCCGCCGACCTTTAACGCGGAATACATCGGCGGTATCTGCTGATAGGTTCCGACAAACTCCATGATCGCGCGGCGCACCGCATCCTCCGTGAGTGCTCCTGCCGCTTCACGGCATTCCGTCAGCACGGTTCCGGTCGCATCCTGCGTATCCGTCGTGACACCAAGCTCCATCGTTGCCTCGTAGGTCTTATCCTTGTCCGTCAGCAGCGCACAGACCTTTGTCGCTTTCCCGACACATACCGGCAGCACGCCGGTCGCCTGCGGATCGAGCGTTCCGGTATGACCGATCTTTTTTTCACGCAGGATCCCGCGCAGCTTTGCCACTACGTCAAAGGATGTATAACCGGCTTCCTTGTATACATTGATGATCCCATTCATAGCTGTTCCTTTATGTCTGCGAGCAGCCGTTCAAGAAGCTCCTGCGGCTCACCCTGCAGCGTCACACCTGCCGCACGGACATGTCCGCCGCCGCCGTACTTCATGCAGACTGCCGCCACATCGACCGCGCCGTTCGTGCGGAGCGATGCCTTGTATGTGCCGTCAGCGTTTTCATACAGCAGGATCGCGGTGTCCACGCCCTTCGTGCTCCGAAGCTGCGCCACAATGCCGTCCAGATGCTTCGGCAGTGCGTTCGCCTGCTCCATGTCAGCAAGCGTGAGCACGGTCGCGATACAGCGTCCGTCAAAATACCGCTGCGCCTTCAGCACGGCACGCGCAAAGATCTGATGCTGCTCAAATGTTTTTTCAAAAAAGGTCTGATCGACGATCGTCGGATAGTCGATGCCCTTATCCATCAGCCGTCCCGCAATATTCATCGTTTCGGAGGATGTGCAGGAATACTGGAATACACCGGTATCGTGGATGATGCCGACATACAGACATTCGGCGATCTCCTTTGTGATCCGCGCTTCATCCAGCACACCGAACAGAAGCTCCGATGCCGAGCTTGCTTCGGGAACAATGCGGTTCACATCTGCGAAGCTCTGATTGCTCATGTGGTGATCGATACAGATCGTTTTTCCCGCCGTGTCAAAGTAACGGCTGGCGGCTCCCAGTCTGCAGCGGTCGCCGCAGTCCAGCGCCACAAAAAGCTCATACGTTTCATCCTCCGTGAGATCACTCACGATCTCATCCGAGCGATGCAGGAACCGGAACAGGTTCGGGATCGGCTCCAGATACAGCCGCACGCGCATCGCAGGATAATTGTCTTTGATATAATTGTACAGTGCCAGCGTCGAACCGACGCAGTCTCCGTCCGGCCGGACATGACCGGCGATCGCAACGGAGCTGACCTGTTCTAAATATTCATCGATCTTATTCATATTCACTGCCTTTTCCATGATTCACTTCGTCGATCAGCTTCGACATCTTTACGCCGTACGCAATGGACTGATCCATGATAAATTTGATCTCCGGCGTATTTCTCAGATTGACCGTTTTCGCCAATGTCCGGCGGATATAGCCTTCCGCACTGCGGAGACCCTTTAACGTATCTGCCTGTGCCTGCTCGTCACCGAGCACGCTGATATATGCCTTGCAGGTCTTTAGGTCGGGCGCGACCTCCACCGCCACAACGCTTGTCATGGGGTGGATGCGCGGATCCTTGATCTCACTGCGGATAATGTTGGACAGCTCACGATGGACTTCCTCGTTGATCCGCGTGTTTTTGATGCTGTTTTTTCTCATACTAGCGCGGTACCTCCACCATCTTATAAGCCTCGATGATGTCAAGCTCCTGTATATCATTAAAGCCGTCCAGTACCAGACCGCACTCGTAACCGGTCTTTACTTCCTTGACATCGTCCTTGAAGCGCTTTAAGGATGCCAGATCACCTTCAAAGATCTGTGTGCCTTCACGTGATACGCGCACCTTGCAGCCGCGCTCGAATACACCGTCCAGCACATAAGATCCGGCAATGTTTCCGACACCGGATGCCTTAAAGATCTGACGTACCTCGGCGTGACCGATGACTTTTTCCTCAAAGATCGGGTCTAACATACCCTTCATGGCTGCCTCAACGTCCTCGATCGCATTGTAGATGACCTTGTACAGACGCACATCCACGCCCTCGCGCTCTGAGGTCGCCTTTGCCATCGGATCGGGTCTGACGTTAAAGCCGATGATGATCGCATTGGAGGCAGATGCCAAAATGACATCGGATTCATTGATCGCACCAACACCGCCATGGATCACCTTTACGACAACCTCCTCATTCGACAGCTTCACGAGTGACTGCTTCACAGCCTCGACAGAGCCTTGTACATCTGCCTTTACGATGATGTTCAGCTCCTTCACGTTACCGGACTGGATCTGAGAGAACAGATCATCCAGTGACATCTTCGCCTTGGTCTCCTCGATGAGCTTATTCTTGCCCTCGGAGATATAGGTCTCTGCAAACGCCTTTGCTTCCTTCTCGGATTCCATCGCAACGAACGTCTCACCGGCATCCGGCACATTGTTCAGACCGAGGATCTCTACCGGAGTAGAAGGTCCTGCTTCCTT
>CAZERX010000143.1:0-5157 GCA_964515045.1 uncultured Eubacterium sp. | reverse complement strand
GAAGAAGTATTCTTGTGATATACTCCCTTGGAAGTAGCCTTGCTGATTTCGCCGATGGCTGCCTTTAAAGCCTCGTTAGCTGCTGCCTGATCGTGTGCAGCGATAGCAGCGTCAACTTTCTTGATAGATGTCTTTACCTTTGATCTGATTGCTTTGTTGCGTGCAGTTTTTTTCTCGATAACGAGAATTCTCTTCTTAGCAGATTTAATGTTTGCCAAAACCGTATACCTCCGTTTTTACTAATTTTATGATTTTTTTTAAATTCTTGTAGTCTCATGCTGCATCAGAGCCGGACACGGACGTATCTGATGTACGCACACTAGATTATAATAACGGTTTGAAATGCTTCTGTCAATACATAAAACGATATTTTTTGCGAAAACTAGGTATCAGATTGTTTGAAGCAAAGAGGAGACAGACGATGTACGAGATCAGAACCGATTTGGCGCTGGAGGCGCGCGAAAAATATGAGCAGGAGCACGTTGAGGTCAAGGGTGTGCGTCTGGAAAAAAAGGAGGTGGCAGACGAGCTTCATATCACGACGATGGTCATTGAGACGGAAAACGGTGCGCGGAGCATGGGACGGCCGAAGGGCAGCTATATCACGATCGAAGCTGCGGGTATGGATGATGAGGACGCGAAGCGTCAGCGGCAGATCAGTGAGCAGCTCGCGCATATCATACGTTCCCTCGCGCCGCGGAAAAAACACGGCGCGGCACTCGTGGTCGGACTCGGCAACCGTGAGGTTACATCGGATTCGTTAGGGCCAAAGGTCGTTGACCGGCTGTTCATCACGCGTCACATGATGCGGGAATTTGGAGCGGACATTTTTGGCAAAAAGCAGTGTCAGGTCAGCGCGGTCGTGCCGGGAGTGATGGCACAGACCGGTATGGAGAGCAGCGAGATGATACGGGGGATCCTCGCGGAGACGCAGCCGGACTTTGTGATCGCCGTTGATGCGCTGGCGGCGCGCAGCACGCGCCGTCTGAACCGTACCATACAGATCACGGACACCGGTATCCATCCCGGCTCCGGTGTCGGCAATCACAGGCATCCGCTGACGCAGGAAACACTCGGGATACCGGTGCTTGCGATCGGTGTGCCGACCGTGGTGGACGCTGCGACGATCGTCAATGATGCGATGAGTAATCTCCTTGCAGCGCTCGCCGAGCAGCGGAGCGCGTGCTATTACGGCGTGGAGCGATCATACCGTTCGCTGGATGAGGTCGAGCAGTACGAGCTGGTGCGTGAGCTGCTTGCCCCGCATCTGAACACGCTGTATGTGACCGGAAAGGACATTGATGCGTCCGTCAACCGGCTGAGTGTGATTGTGTCGGAGGCGATCAATCTCGCATTATGTGGATAAAGCTGTCATAAAATGGACAACTCCTGCATACATTCTATCATTAGGGAGGGATTTATGCGGGCAGAGATACAGATCAGAAAATGTGAAAAAACGAGAAGGATAGGCGCAGTTTTTATCCTTCTTTTTTGCGTGTGCGCGGCGTTCGCGGCAGAATTCGTACAGTCGCACCGGAGTGTGCAGGGGGAAAACGGTGATTTTTTGGAATATGCAGGGCTTCAGGCGCAGGAGAGCCTGTACCGGAATGTGATGGACTATTATCTGCCGGCGGCAGGTGCAGAGGAAACGGATCTGGAGCCGTCGCTCGCGCGGGTGCTGACGGATGCCGTGCGGTCTTATTTTCCGGTGTGGCAGGACGTTTGTCACACGGCGCAGGCGGACAGTCAGGCACAGAGCAGTGCACATGAGCTGGAGCGGCAGATGCTCCTCGAAAATCAGGCTTCCTATGCGGAGGAGAGCAGGGCAGAGCAGTCGTCGGAGGGGCTTACGGACGTGATGCGGCAGAGTCTGTATGCGCAGATGCAGGGCAGTGATATGGCGGCGGGTACGGAGCGGTCACTTTTTTCCTATGCGACTGCAAAGCAGGCGACGGTCGATCTTGCGGAGCTGTCGGACTATCAGATGCTCGTGCAAAAGCATTACCGGATCGACGGAACGACCGCAAGCAATGCGAAGCAGTTGAACGTGAAAAAGCTGGTCAAAAAGGATCTTTCGATCGCGCGGGATACGGATGGGCCGCAGATCCTGATCTATCACACACATTCGCTGGAGGGTTATCGGGATTCCAAGTCGGGAGAGCTAAGTGAGTCTGTGGTCGGTGTGGGTGATCGTCTCGCAGAGATCCTGACGGAGCGCTACGGCTATCAGGTGCTGCATGACCGCGGTACCTATGATTCGGATCGCGATCATGCTTACGGCGTGGCAGGCCCGGCATTGGAGAAACTCTTAGCGGAGCATCCCACGATCGAGGTCGTGATCGATTTGCACCGCGACGGGGTCAGCGAGGATACCTGTCTGCTGACGGAGGTCAACGATACGGTGATGGCACCGGTGATGTTTTTTAACGGTCTGAGCTATACGAAGTCGAACGGTGCGCTTAGTTCGCTGGCGAACCCGAACCTGTCCGATAATCTGGCTTTTTCCCTGCAGATGGAGCTTCTTGCCGCCGAGTATTATCCGAATTTCAGCCGCGGCATCTATCTGAAAGGGCTGCGCTACAATCTCCATTACTGCCCGAAATCGCTGCTCGTCGAGGTCGGCGCGCAGACGAATACGCTGCAGGAGGCGCTGAACGCCATGCCGCCGCTCGCGGATGTGCTGAACCGCGTGCTGAGCGGCGAAAAGCCGTGAGGGGGGGAACGTGATGATAAGATATAGGAGAAATAAAATACGCTATAACAAATAGCTTCTCTCATAAAAGAAACTATTGCGTTTTCTTGCGTTTGTTGCTAATATAAAAGAAATAATGAAGGAGGTGGCTGACGATGATCGCGCGGGAACGGTATATGCGGCTTGTTCGTGATTTTATGGATAAACCGGTCGTGAAGATCATAACCGGTATGCGGCGAAGCGGCAAGAGTGCACTTTTGGAGCTGACGCGGCAGGAGCTGCTTGATCGGGGGATACCTGCAGGGAATATTATTTTTATCAATTTTGAGTCTTTGCGCTATGAAGCGTTGAGAAATTATAGGACGCTGTATGCGAGGATAGCAGCAAGCGCGGAACAGGTGACTGGTCGGGTCTATATTTTTCTCGATGAGATTCAGGAGGTGGATGCATGGGAGCAGGTGATCAACTCCCTGCGCGTGGATTTTGATTGTGATATTTATATCACCGGTTCAAACGCAAAGCTGCTTTCCGGTGAACTGGCAACGGTGCTCGCCGGTCGTTATGTGGAGATACCGGTTTATCCGTTGGATTTTTCGGAATATTTGGATTTTGCAGCAAAGAATGAAGCGGAAGCGGCGCTGTCCAGACAGGAGCATTTTGCAAACTTTCTCCGTTTCGGTGGCCTGCCGGGAATCCATCAGATGAAGTGGGAGGAAAGTCGGGTCATGCAGTATCTGCATGATATTTATAATTCGGTTCTTTTGAAGGATGTGATCGCACGGAATAACATTCGGGATACGGCACTGCTGGAAAGTATTGTCCGATACCTCATGGACAACGTGGGGAATACGTTTTCTGCGAAAACAATCTCCGATTTTCTGAAAAGTCAGGGGCGCAGGCTGAGCACGGAAACCGTTTATAATTATCTGAAAGCACTGGAACAGGCGTTTCTGATCCATAAGGTGGTCAGGTTTGACATTAAGGGCAGGCGGATATTGGAAACACAGGAGAAATATTACCTCTCAGATCTCGGTATCCGCCATGCGGTGATGGGATATCGTGATCAGGATATCTCAGGTATTCTGGAAAACACCGTCTATCTGGAGCTGCTGCGTCGGGGATATTCTGTCAGTATCGGTAAGCAGGGTGTGGCAGAGGTGGATTTTGTCGCGGACAGAGCCGGTGAGCGGCTCTACATTCAGGTATGTTATGTCCTGACTCCTGAAAATACGGAGCGGGAGTTTGCACCGTTAGAAGCCATTCCCGATAATTATGAAAAGATGGTGTTATCAACTGATACACTGCTACGGATCGATCGCGGTGGTATACCGCAGAAAAATATCGTGGATTTTCTGTTGGAAGCATGTGATTGAGTGCATAGATTGTGTCTTTTCATTGTCAGAACATCGTAAACGTAGTATAATTCAAAAATATCAGAGCAAATTCGGGTACTGTCATTTCAGACAGTACAACCCGTAACAAAGGGAGGATCACATGGACGTAAGAACGATACGAAATGATAAGCTGGGAAAAAAGCTGGTACAGGCGTTAGGATCACGCAATATGGAAGCATACTATGTACAGACGAAGGAGGAAGCAGTGGCGAAGGCACTGGAGCTGATCCCGAAGGGCAGCAGCATCAGCATGGGCGGTGCATCCTCTGTCAAGGAATGCGGATTGTATGATGCGCTGAGTAACGGCGACTATCAGTTTTATGACAGGGATAAGGTGACAACACCGGAGGAAAAGGAGGCGATCGCACGACAGGCATTTGACACCGACTATTTCCTCGGCAGTGTCAACGGCATGAGCGAGGATGGCGTATTCGTGAACATCGACGGCAATGCGAACCGTGTGGCGGCATATGCCTACGGACCGAAAAATGTGCTGCTCATCGTCGGCATGAACAAGGTCGTAAAGACTGCAGAGGATGCGCTCAGCCGCGCGCGCAATGAGGCAGCTCCGGTCAACGCACAGCGCTTTGGCGTGGACACGCCCTGCTCCGTCAGCGGAAGCTGCGCGAACTGCAGGAGTGAGCAGTGTATCTGCTGTCAGATACTGATCACAAGATTCAGCAGGGTAAAGGGCAGATATAAGATCATACTCGTAAACGACGAGCTGGGATTTTAAGCCGGAGCTTTGGAAAGAGCAACGACAGATGGAGGATTTATCAAGGTTATGACAGATCAGAGTAAAATACGGAATTTTTGCATCGTGGCGCACATTGATCACGGAAAATCGACGCTTGCAGACCGCATCATAGAAAAGACCGGTCTTTTGACGAGCCGTGAGATGCAGAGTCAGGTGCTTGACAATATGGATCTGGAGCGCGAACGCGGCATTACGATCAAATCGCAGGCGGTCCGCATCGTTTATCGGGCGGAGGACGGAGAGGAATATATTTTCAACCTGATCGACACGCCGGGTCATGTGGACTTCACCTACGAGGTGTCGCGTTCACTGGC
>CAZERX010000142.1:0-5199 GCA_964515045.1 uncultured Eubacterium sp. | reverse complement strand
GTATTGATCGATACAGATATCGGACTGCGGAATCTGGACGTTGTCATGGGACTGGAAAACCGCATCGTTTACAATCTGGTGGACGTTGTCGAGGGCAACTGCCGCATCAAGCAGGCACTGATCCGTGACAAAAAGTATCCGAACCTCTTTTTACTGCCGTCTGCACAGACACGCGACAAATCATCCGTCAATCCCGAACAGATGAAAAAGTTGATCGAGGATCTGAAGGAGGACTTTGACTATATCTTACTGGATTGTCCGGCAGGTATCGAGCAGGGCTTCCAGAATGCGATCGCAGGTGCTGACCGTGCACTGATCGTCACCACACCGGAGGTATCAGCAATCCGTGATGCAGACCGCATCATCGGACTTCTCGAGGCAAACGAGATCGGAAAGACCGAGCTGATCGTCAACCGTCTGCGCATGGATATGGTCAAGCGCGGAGACATGATGTCCGTCGATGATGTCTGTGAGATCCTCGCGATCGATCTGATCGGTGCCGTTCCTGACGATGAGCAGATCGTCGTTTCAACCAATCAGGGCGAGCCGCTCGTAGGCTCAGACTCACTTGCAGGACGGGCTTACCAGAATATCTGCCGCAGGATCCTTGGTGAGGAGGTCGAGTTCCTTGACCTAAGTGCGAAGGAAGGCTTTTTCAGCAGACTTGCCGGAGTATTTAAGAGATAACAGGGGGATACATACATGGGATTCATGGACATTTTTAAGAAAAAAAGCTCCGGTGACGTTGCCAAAGACCGTCTGAAGCTGCTGCTCGTTTCAGACCGCGCCGACTGCTCGCCGGATGTCATGGAAGCGATCAAAAACGACATCATTCAGGTGATCTCAAAGTATATGGAGATTGACGCAGAGGGTCTGGACATCCAGATCACACAGACCGAGTCAGAGACGACGAACGGAAGCGTTCCGGCACTGTATGCGAATATCCCCATCAAGGACTTAAAGCATAAATGTTAAAACGTTATTCGATACGGAATTACAATTTCAGACTGGTCATATATCTTGTGGCACTGACCGTCATCGGCATCCTCGTTATTGGAAGTGCGAAGGACGGAGCGAACCAGTCCAGACAGATCATGGGACTTGCGCTCGGACTTGCCGTGATGGTCGTGATCTCGCTGATGGATTATTCGTTCGTGCTGCGGTTTGTATGGGTCTGGTACGCGCTGAACCTTTTGCTGCTCTCAGCAGTCATATTGGGCTTCGGAGCCAGCCATAAGGGTGCAACGCGCTGGATCGAGCTTGCCGGTATCCAGTTTCAGCCGTCTGAGCTGTCCAAGATCGTGCTGATCCTCTTTTTTGCGGCATTTTTGCAGAAGCACCATGAAAAGCTGAACAGTCTGAAGGTTTTAGCCTGCTTTGCGCTGCTCGCGGCGATCCCGCTTTTTCTGGTATTAAAGGAGCCGGATCTGTCCACGACGATCGTAACGGCACTCATTTGTCTTTCCCTCTTGTTTATTGGGGGATTAAGCTATAAAATAATAGCAGGCGGTCTTGCAGTCGCAGTTCCGGCATTTCTGGTCGGACTGTATGTGATCGTGTCCAATCCGGGCGCTGACGGCGCGCTGGAGGGTTATCAGAGCACACGTATCATGGCGTGGCTGTATCCCGAGCTGTATCCGCAGGATGCACTGCAGACGCAGAATTCGATCATGGCGATCGGATCCGGACAGCTTCGCGGAAAAGGACTGTACAATACCGATGTGACCTCCATCAAAAGCGGAGGCTTCATACCGGAGGCACATACCGACTTTATTTTTACGGTGGTCGGTGAGGAGCTGGGCTTTATCGGAACGGCAGGGATTGTGATCCTGATGCTGCTCATCGCACTTGAATGCCTGCTCATTGCACGGCGCGCAAAGGATCTGTCCGGAAAGCTGATCTGCTGCGGCATGGCATCGCTGATCGCTTTTCAGTCATTTGTCAATATCTGTGTAGTAACCGGACTGTTTCCGAATACCGGTGTCACGCTGCCGTTCGTCAGCTACGGTCTGACCTCGCTCGTGACGAACTTTGCCGGTATGGGCTTTGTGCTCAATGTCGGACTGCAGCCCAGAAAATATGGAACGGGGGATTCAACATGAATGTAGGACTCATTGCCCATGATGCAAAAAAGAAGCTGATGCAGAATTTCTGTATCGCTTATCGTGGGATTCTGAACAAGCATACGCTGTATGCGACCGGTACGACCGGACGGCTGATCGAGGAGGCTGCGAACTTAAATATCCACAAATATCTCGCCGGCGCGCTCGGCGGCGACCAGCAGATGTGTGCGCAGATCGAAAATAATGAGCTTGACATGGTCATCTTTCTGCGTGAGCCGGTGTCACCGCGTTCACACGAGCCGGATGTCAATAATGTCGTGCGTCTGTGCGATACACATAACATTCCACTTGCGACGAACCTTGCGACCGCGGAGCTTCTGATCCGTGCACTTGACAGAGGAGATTTAGACTGGCGTGAAATGTATAAATAAAAGAGTAAAAAGCTGCATGCTCTGCTTTTGCGCGTCAGCGCTCGTTCTGAGTGCCTGCGGAAAGGATGTGGCGATCGAAGATCCTTATGAGATCGGACGTTCGGCAACGAATGCCGAAACGGATGCACAGACGGAGCTTGCCATCGGCGGTGCAGATCCGATCCACTATTTTGCAGAGGGGCTGTGCGTCGCCAAAGAGGAGCAGACGCAGTCTGAGGACGTGACGGCAGAGGTCGTCGAAGCGATGGGTGTCTTTCTCCCTGCGGACGGAACGATCTCTTATCAGAAAAATATTTATCAGAAAATGTATCCGGCGAGCACGACCAAGATACTGACCGCATACCTTGCACTGACGCAGGGAGATCCGGACGATCTCGTGACGGTCAGCGAGCATGCGGTCGATCAGGCATCGGATTCCTCCGTCTGCGGACTGCGTGCCGGAGATCAGATCAAGCTGTCGGATCTTTTGTACGGTCTGATGTTAAAGAGCGGAAATGATGCTGCGGTCGCGATCGCAGAGCATATCAGCGGCAGTGAGGAAGCATTTGCGCAGCTTATGAATGATACGGCGCGTTCCTTTGGTGCGACCAATTCCCATTTTGTTAATCCGAACGGTCTGCACGACGAAGCGCATTACACATGCGTGTATGATATGTATCTCATTTTTGCGCGAGCCATCGAGCTTGAGGATTTTACGAAGCTCATACGGACGACGAGCTACACCGCATATTACACGGATGCAAGCGGCGCACAGGCGAGCCAGTCATGGACGAATACGAATAAATATCTGAATGGCGAGGTCACGCAGCCGGAGCAGGTGACTGTTCTGGGCGGAAAGACCGGTACGACACATGCGGCAGGTTATTGTCTGGTGCTGTTGTCTGACAATGAAAAAAATGAGCCTGTGATTTCGATCATATTCAAATCTGACGGGCGGAGTAACCTCTATTATGGGATGAACCAGCTTCGTTCAAATTTTGCGAAATAGAGGTGTAGTTGATCTGAAAGTATCTTATAATTTATGTTATAAAAACACTGCCGAGGACGGAAGACGGATGACCGGTCAGAGCCGGTGTCTGATCAGGACAGTGCAGTAATGAAAAGCAGGAGGGGATAGCGATGGTTGAAATTATTGCTGGCGAAAAAGGAAAGGGAAAAACTAAATATTTATTAGATAAGGTGAACGATTCAGTGAAATCTGCATCCGGAAATCTCGTATATCTGGATAAGAGTCAGAAGCATATGTATGAGCTGAATAATAAGGTTCGCCTGATCAACGTAACGGATTTCCCGCTGTCAAATTGTGACGAGTTTCTTGGATTTATCTGTGGTATCGTTTCACAGGATCATGACTTACAGGAAATGTATCTTGACAGCTTCCTGACGATCGCCAACATCAGTGATGATCAGATCAATCATGCGATTGAAAAGCTGGATATCATCAGCGAAAAATATAACGTGAAATTTGTACTGAGTGTATCAAAGAATGAAGCAGAGCTTCCGGAGTGTGCGAAAGCAAAGATCATCGTTTCTCTGTAAGTTCTCCTATCACGGAGTGCTTTTATGTGACAGGAAATTTCAACGAAATTTCTTATTACCAAAAAAATAAGGTGCCTGTACAGGGCACCTTATATTTTGCATATTTCAGCCGATCGAACGGATCCGGCCATAAGCACTGATCAGGTACAATCCTGCGATTCCGACCAGCGCATAGATGATACGTGACAGCCAAGACATGTTTCCGAACAGGAATGCAACGAGATCAAACTGGAAAAAGCCGATCAGCCCCCAGTTGATCGCACCGATGATCACCAAGGTGAGCAGGCAGTAATCCCAAAATTTAGAATTCATTTTATATACCTCCTTTTTTAGTAGTATTCCGTATTTCGGGAAAACTATACAGGGAGAATGTTCAAAAAACTATGAAAAAAAACAGTAAGATCGTAAAATATCCCAAAACCCTGAATATCAACATCGGCGTGATCTTTTTTTTGCTGATCTTTATTTATCTGATGTTTAATGTATATACTTATCTGACGGCAAAGCATGTGTCCTATTATGAGGTGGATGCCGGAAGTATCCGCATACAGACCGGCTATACCGGACTGGCACTTCGGGAGGAGCAGGTCATTTATGCCGGAACGGACGGATATGTGAATTACTATCTGAAAGATAATTCACGTGCAAAGTGCGGCTCGCTCATCTGCTCCGTGGATGAAAACGGTGACATTGCGGACCGGATCACCGGTGCGGGCAGTGATTCGCATACGCTGGATACGTCCGCATACCGCCAGTTGACCGAACAGATGCAGGATTTTAGCAATGCATATTCGGATATGACGTTTTATGACAGCTATACGTTCAAGACGGATCTGGCGGCAGAGCTGATGGAAGCAGTAAACCTCGGCGCGCTCGATTCCATGTCGGAATATGCGGCAAACGCAGAAGCAGATCACACGTTCCATCGTGTAACGGCGGCGCAGGCAGGGATCATTTCTTACTACTGTGACGGCTACGAGGGCGTGACCGCAGACAATTTCACGGAGGGTATGCTGGATCAGTCCGGTTATGAAAAGGATAACCGAAAGGCAGTCACGCGAGTTTCCGCGGGCGACCCGCTGTTCAAGCAGATCACGGATGAGCACTGGCAGATCGTATGTGAGATACCGGATGAGCTGCGCGCGATGCTTGCGGATGATTCCGTG
>CAZERX010000141.1:0-5254 GCA_964515045.1 uncultured Eubacterium sp. | reverse complement strand
TCCAGATCAGCCATGTCTCTACGGTACCGAATAAAAGCTCGCCCTTTTCTGCACGCTCACGGACACCCTCAACATTGTCTAAGATCCATTTTACCTTTGAGCCGGAGAAGTAAGCGTCGATGACGAGTCCGGTCTTGGAACGGAATGTGTCGGTCAGTCCTTTTTCCTTTAAGGAGTCACAGTATTCGGAAGTTCTGCGGCACTGCCATACGATGGCATGATAGACAGGCTTTCCGGTCTCCTTATCCCATACGATCGTGGTCTCACGCTGGTTGGTGATACCGATCGCTGCGATGTCAGCAGCAGTCGCGTTCACGTTCGCCATGGCTGCCTTTGCGACCTCAAGCTGCGTAGACCAGATCTCCTCAGCATCATGCTCGACCCAGCCCGGCTTCGGGAAATACTGTGTAAATTCTTTCTGAGCAACACTGCACATCTCGCCTTTTTCGTTAAAGAGAATACAGCGGTTACTGGTGGTTCCGGCATCGAGTGCCATTACATACTTTGCCATAAGAATTACCCCCTCTTTTTGTGTATTTTTAAGATGTTTTAAGTTTATAACTTCTAATTGTTGGTGTCTATAGACAAAAATCTATGATTGTACAAACAATTTTTGTGCAGTTTTACATTTTTTAGAAAATGACAAAATACGAATAAAATAAGGCGAAAATGCGAAAGAAATTACCGGACATAACAATTCTTTCGTTGCAAAAGGTTCAGAATATGATACAATAAGAAGGTAGAGTGTTTGAATGAAGGTCTGTGCATGACAGACGAACGGAGAAGAAAGACTATGAGAGCACTGGATAATTATAATAAGGAAAAGGATCGGAAGCTTGGTATGCTGATCGGCACATGCATGAAGAGCATGTGGCTGAGCACGGTAGTGATGAACACCGCATGGCTGCTGTTCGTATTTATCGACGGTGAATACGTGGCGGGGCTGCTCGGACGGTGTCTGATACCGACGGCGGTGACCGGTATTTTGCTGTACATCTACAAGCTCGTTGTGATCAAGAAAGAACGCGTGGTGGAGAAGATCCCCGCGTATATCATATTGAACGTGTATGTGATCCTGTTGCTGCTGCATCCGGCAGACATGATCACACTGGACGGCATTGTATTTGGTGTGATGGTGCTGTATCCGGTGTGGGGCGACCGCATGTGGGTAAAGGTACAGACGGCACTGCTTGCCGTGTTTGTTGCACTGCGGTATGTATTGGCGGCGGAGCTTGTGGTATCCGCACCGGACAGCCGCTGGATCGCGAACCTCGTCGGTATCTATGTGCTCGGTGCGATGATCTACTATAACACGGAGCATGTACATAAGCTCACGATGGTGCTCGGCGATGCGACGCGTATGGATGCTGCCACCGGACTTTACAACCATGAGAGCTTCTATGAGGAGCTGGAAGCGCGGATGGCAGATTTCTCGCAGGTACCGGAGAAGGATCATGACGAAGCGGTATTCTGCCTGCTGATCGCGGATATTGATAATTTCAAGAAGGTCAACGATACCTATGGTCACGCCTTTGGTGACGAGGTGCTGATGGGACTTGCAGAGATATTCAAGCGCTACTGCGGAAATAAGGACTTTGCGGCACGTTACGGCGGCGAGGAATTTGTGATGATCGTCGGCAACTGTCACAAGAAGGACGCGCTGACGAGAGCGAACACGATCCGCAGAAAGTTTGAGGATACCGTATTTACGGATGCCTCCGGTGAGGATCACCAGTTCACGATCAGTATCGGTGTGGCAGAGTACAATCAGCCGTGGAAGACTGCAAGTAAGTTTTTCGATCAGTCAGATCAAGCGCTGTATCAGGCGAAAAATACCGGAAAGAACCGTGTGTGCTCGGCGTAGCAGGCGGTGCATGAGGTGCGGATATGAGTCAGAGGGATGGACGGCAGGAGCTTTTGGACGGAGCACAGCAGGCGGCGGATGCGAAGGAGCAGCCAACGCGCTGGTACTGTGATACGGACTGTCGTGCGTCGAACCGTCTGTGCCGCGGGGAGAGCGGCAAGGATCCGACGGCGAAAGATCTGTGCCCTTATTATGAGGATATGCTTTTCTGATGATGAAGGAGAATGAAGCAGACAATTCCATACAGAATGAACGACTCCAGCAGGTGCGTATTTCGGTGCGCGATCTGGTGGAGTTTTTGCTGCGCTCCGGAGATATTGATAACCGTATCAGCCGTGGGATGCAGTTGAACGCCATGCAGGAGGGCACGCGCATCCACAAAAAGCTGCAGCGTGCGATGGGAAGCTCCTACCGTGCGGAGGTGCCGCTCCGGCTGGATATCCCGATGGAACGGTATGTGCTGACGCTGGAGGGTCGCGCCGACGGTATCTTTACAAGGGATGAGCTTCCCTGCATTGACGAGATCAAGGGCGTGTACCGCGAGGTCAGCGAGCTGCCTGCGCCGGTACCAGTGCATCTGGCACAGGCGAAATGCTATGCGTACATCCATGCGCTGCAGGAGGGCTATCCATCGATCGGCGTGCAGATGACCTACTGCGATCTCGATACGGAGGAGGTCGCGCGTTTTTATGAATGCTATCCGTTTGAGGAGCTGGAGCAATGGTTCGATGCGCTGATGGCAGAATATGCAAAGTGGTCGGATTTTCAGTATACATGGCATGAGCAGTCTGTCGCTTCTATCCGGCAGCTCCAGTTTCCGTTTGCGTACCGTGACGGACAGCGGGAGCTGGTTGGTGATGTGTACCGGACGATCCTTAGAAAAAAGAACCTTTTTATTCAAGCACCGACCGGCACCGGCAAGACGATCGCGACGCTTTTTCCGGCGGTGCGCGCGATGGGCGAGGGCATGGGCGAAAAGCTGTTTTATCTGACGGCAAAGACCGTGACGACGCGTGTTGCGATGGATACGCTCGCATTGTTCCGTGAAAACGGCTACCGAGGAAAGGTCGTGCTCATCACGGCGAAGGAAAAGCTGTGCAAATGTGAAACGCCGGAATGCAATCCGGATGCCTGTCCGTATGCGCGGGGACATTTTGACCGCGTGAATGATGCGGTGTATGACCTTTTGCAGAAGGAGGACTGCTTTTCCCGCGAGGTGCTGTGGGCGCAGGCGGAGCAGTATATGGTCTGTCCGTTCGAGCTTTGTCTGGACGTTTCAAGCTGGTGTGATGTGATCGTTGGGGATTATAATTATGTGTTTGATCCGACCGTGTATCTCAAGCGCTTTTTTGCAGAGGGAAATAGGGACGATTATCTGTTTCTCGTGGATGAGGCACACAATCTGGTCGAGCGCGGCAGGCAGATGTATTCGGAACGGATCGTGAAGGAGGATGTGCTCGCCGTAAAGCGCCTGTTAAAGCCGATCAGTGAGCGTGTGACACGTGCACTGGAGCAGGTGAACCGCATCCTGCTCGACTACAAGCGCGCGTGCGAGCACATGGTCATACACGGACAGGTGAACGACCTTTTGAACGCGCTGCTGCGGCTTTCGTCGGAGCTGGAGCGTTTTTTGCAGCGTCCGCTCATGATCGCAGAGCGCGACACCGTGATGGAGTTTTATTTTAACCTGCGCAATTTCCTCAGTATCTATGAGCTGGTGGATGAGCATTATGTGATCTATTCGTCGTATGACGAGGAGGGACAGTTTTTCGTCAAGCTGTTCTGTGCGGATCCGTCGGCAAACCTGCAGGCGCGGCTGAACAAGTCGCGGAGTACGGTCTTTTTCTCGGCGACACTGCTCCCCATCCATTATTATAAGCAGCTTCTGTCCACGGAGCCGGACAACTATGCGGTCTATGCGCACAGCGTCTTTACGCCGGAGCAGCGGCTGCTTTTGATCGGGCAGGACGTGAGCAGCCGGTATACGCGACGGACACCGCAGGAGTATGAACGGATCGCTTCCTATATAAAAAAGGTCACGGAGGCAAAAAAGGGAAATTATATCGCTTTTTTCCCTTCCTATAAGATGATGCTGGATGTCGGCGAATGGCTGACGGAGCTTGCGGGTGCATCGTGTGATGTGATCATGCAGACCCAGCACATGTCGGAGCAGCAGCGGGAGGAATTTCTGGAGGAATTTTCGCGGGAGCGGGAGCATCCGCTCGTCGCGTGCTGTGTGATGGGCGGTATTTTCGGAGAGGGCGTGGATCTTAGCGGCGACCGGCTGATCGGCGCGGTCATCGTGGGAACCGGTATCCCGCAGATCGGCGGCGAGAGCGAGATCTTGAAAAATTATTTTGACGGACAGGGAAAAAACGGCTTTGATTATGTGTACCGCTATGCAGGGATGAATAAGGTACAGCAGGCGGCAGGGCGTGTGATACGGACGATGGATGATACCGGAGTGATCGCGCTGCTTGACGAACGGTTCCTGCAATGGGAGAACCGCAGGCTCTTTCCGCGGGAGTGGGAGGATGCAAAGGCGGTGACGTTAGAAACGGTGGACGGACAGCTTGCACAGTTTTGGACAACAAAAGGTTGCAATCTGTGAGTTTTCCTATTATTATATAACTATCGTTGTAAAAAACACAAACGGAGGAATAGACATGAGTAATGTGCGTCGCGTATATGCGGAGAAAAAGCCCGATTTCGCAGTGGCTGCAAAGGATCTTAGATCAGAGATCAAGAGCTATCTTGGGATCGGAACGGTGACTAACGTGCGGGTGCTGATCCGCTACGACATTGAGGATATTTCGGATGCAACCTACGAAAAGGCAAAGGTAACGGTTTTCTCAGAGCCGCCTGTGGACGAGCTGTACGAGGAGAGCTTTGATGCGAAGGGAGCAGCCGTGTTCAGCGTGGAGTATCTGCCGGGTCAGTTCGATCAGCGTGCGGATTCTGCGGTACAGTGTGTGCGGCTTCTGAACGAGGAGGAGGAACCGATCATCCGTTCCGCGACCACCTATGTGATCGAGGGAGAAGTGAGCGAGCAGCAGCTTGAGGCGATCAAAAAGCACTGCATCAACCCTGTGGATTCACGCGAGACCGGCATGGAGAAGCCGGAGACACTCGTGCAGGATTTTCCCGAGCCGGAGGAGGTCAAGATCTTTGACGGCTTTACGGTGATGCCGGAGGATCAGCTTCGGGAGTTATATGCTTCATTGAACCTTGCGATGACCTTCAAGGATTTTCTGCATATCCAGAATTACTTTAAGAATGAGGAAAAACGCGATCCGTCCGTGACGGAGGTACGCGTGCTCGATACCTACTGGTCAGACCACTGCCGTCACACGACATTTTCGACGGAGCTTACGGATGTCACCTTCGGAG
>CAZERX010000140.1:0-5272 GCA_964515045.1 uncultured Eubacterium sp. | reverse complement strand
CGTTCCGTCCTTACGCACCTTGGTAAGCTGTAATGCCAGCTTGTGTGCCAGAGAGATCGGATACGGCATATACTCCTCCGTCTCATTGGTCGCGTAGCCGAACATCATACCCTGATCTCCTGCTCCGGTATCCAGTGCATCGGTCAGTGTGCCGGTCTTTGCCTCCAGTGCCTTGTCCACGCCCATCGCAATGTCCGCAGACTGCTGATCCAGCGCCACCATAACGGCGCAGGTGTTTCCGTCGAAGCCGGTCTTTGCATCGTCATAGCCGATCTCGTTGACCGTCTTTCGCACGATCAAAGGGATATCCAGCTTTGCAGCCGTCGTGATCTCACCGGTCACGAGCACAAAACCGGTACAGCATGCCGTCTCACATGCCACACGGCTCATCGGATCCTGCTCCATGCAGGCATCCAGTATCGCGTCAGAGATCGCATCGCATACCTTATCGGGATGTCCCTCTGTCACTGACTCAGACGTAAATAATCTTTTTTCCATATTGTCCTCCTTTGTGGTCTGCACCAAAAAACCGCTTATCCTTAACAATGGATCGCATGTCCTGCGAGAAACCCATTATTAAGAATAAGCGGTTTGACAGCATATCAAATCCTCTTATTGTTCGATTACTCGCTCAGGTTGGCACCTTCCAGCCGTCTGACTGGGGTTGCCGTGACTTCACAGATCCTATGTATCTCCATCACTCTGAATAAGGGATATATATTTGTTTTATACCATACGCTTTTTTCATTGGAATGTCAATAGACATTTTTCCGCGCCTGTATATGTGCGCGCGTCAGCTTTCCTCCAGCGCTGCATGCAGATCCGCCGCATCCAGCTCCACCGGAGCCACACCCTCCTTTATCATGTCCAGCATATGCGGCACGATGTCGGGGTCAAACTGCGTTCCGGCACAGTCCTTCAGCTCTTGAACGACCAGCTCCATCGGCAGGCACGGCCGATAGCAGCGCACGCTCGTCATAGCATCAAACGCATCCGCCACACAGATGATCCGTGCAAAGACCGGAATTTCCTTTCCGACCAGACTGCTCACATAGCCGGTGCCGTCGTAGCGCTCATGGTGATAGCGCGCACCTGCCTCGATCCCCTCGATCGCAGAAAAATCCTTCAAAATGTCGCCGCCCACCTGCACATGCTGCTCGATCATGCTGCGCTCATCCGCATCGAGCTTGCCCGCTTTTTTCAAAATGGCATCGGGCACGCCGATCTTTCCAATATCATGCAGCAGTGCCACATAAAAAAGCTGCTGCTGCTCATCCTTCGACATTCCCATCCGCCGTGCCAGCTCTCTCGAATAGACCGCAACACGTCTGGAATGTCCCTGCGTATAGGGATCCTTCGCATCGATCATGTTCGCGAACGTCAGAAAGCTCTCGTTCACGATCGCCTTATACTGCTGCTTCTGCTCCTGTAAGCGCTGTGTTTTTGACACAAAAAAGATGCTCGTTCCGACCGCCGCCAGATAGATGCAGGAGATCAGAAGGAGTGCCGTCGTGACCCACAGATCCTGTATATGTACCTGCCGGTAATAAAGACATCTGCAGTCGAGGATATTCTGCTGCTCGTCCGTATACAGCACAAAGCCGACGTTCTGCGAGCCGCCCGACTCGACCACATCATTATAGACCGCCGGTGTGATCGTCAGGTATTCCGTTCCTCTGGAAAAAACGCCGTTCCACGAGCTGTCGATCCGGCAGCGATCCGGCAGTACCACCTGCAGCACCCAGCCGCTGATGTCCGTATCGGTCATATTTTTCATATCAAGATCGTACTGGATACCGTACTTATAACCGTGCGCCTCCTCCGACCAGCGTTTTTCCTCCGTGAGTGTCAGAGTAAGCTCCTTTGACGGCTCGCCCAAGTCAGAAATCTGCTGTGTTCCGTTCGTACAGATCACATACGCCTGCAGACCTACAAATCCGCAGATGATCAAAGCCAGTATCAGCAGCGCCGCCACTACCCATTTCCGATCGATCGTTGATACCCGTTTCATCTGTTTCCCTCCGTATATCTAACATTTTCACGCTCATGCATCATCCGCCATACTCCATGCAGCGCGAGTCGCGTACATTCATTGTACCATATATTTTCTATAAATTGTGCACTTTTATGTCTTTTCGTGCGTTTTTTGTCACTTTTTATGCAGTATTTATTGACAAACCATTCTTTTGCGCAGATAATAAGGATTATGGAAAAGATTAAAACTTTGGCATTAAAACCGGGCATGATAACAGCCGAGCCTATCATAACGAGACGCGGACAGGAGCTGATCCCTGCCGGCACGACGCTGACCAGACAGTTGATCTCCCGTATGGAGTTCTATGGGATCCCTTCAGCCATGATCGATGAAGCATCGATGCTGACAGAGGAGGAGGTTCAGGCAGCCCTGCAGGCAGCGATGGCGCAGAAGCGCGCACAGCAGCCGGAGGAGGAGTCTGCAACGGAGGAGCAGACGGAGTCTGAGCCGGAAGCACCCGTTCAGCGTTCAGAGGTGGCATATTCCCAAAAGGTCAAGCGGAGCAAGACGTTTCAAGAGTATTCCCTGCATTCCACGATGGTGACACAGATGCTGAAAACGCAGCTTGAGGGCTTCGTATTTGAGCAGAAGCCGATGGATTTTGACGAGATGCTGCGCTCCGTCAAGTCACTGATCACACCGGGGCAGACCGTGATCCAGTATTTTGACATGCTGCACAATCTGCGCTCCGATGATGACAGCGTTTATGCACATTCCTTAAATGTCGCGATGATCTCACGCATCCTCGGTAAGTGGCTGAAATGGTCGAATGCAGACCTTGACAGTCTGATCCTCGCAGGATTGCTGCATGATATCGGAAAGATCACGATCCCGCCGGAGATCCTAAATAAAGAAGGCAAGCTCACGGACGAGGAGTTTGAGCAGATCCGCTGGCATCCGCGCGCAGGTTATGACCTGATCCGTGATCTGCACATTGATTCGCGCATCAAAAAGGCAGCCCTGCAGCACCACGAACGGTGTGACGGCAGCGGCTATCCGATGAAGGCGGATGAGATCATGCTAGACGATTTCGCGATGATCGTTGCGATCGCTGATGTGTACGATGCAATGACGGCTGCGCGCAAGTATCGTGCGCCGCTCTGCCCGTTCCAGGTGATCCGCGAATTTGAGCGTGACGGCTATCACAAATACAAGACTGAATTTCTGCTGACGTTCCTGCGTCACATTGCGACGACGTATCAGAACAACCGCGTGATACTTAGCAACGGACAGGCTGCGAAGATCATCCTGTTGAACCAGCATTCACTGTCACAGCCGCTCGTACAACTGAACGACGGCTCCTGCATCGATCTGGCGACCTCGCCGCTGTATATCCAGTCTGTTGTATAACGGAAAACCTATGTAAAAACAAAAAACTCTGCCACATCCAATTCGGTGTAGCAGAGTTTTTCTTATTCTTATGATATTATGATACCTTTAAGGTAAATTTCTGTATTTCCTTTTCTGAGCTGACCTTTTCGATCTGTGCGCCGAGTCCGGCGAGCTTTTCCTCAAAGTGCTCATAACCGCGCTCGATATAGTAGATATCATCTACGATCGTAATGCCCTCTGCGGACAGTCCTGCGATCACAAGCGCCGCACCCGCACGCAGATCCGGTGCGCTCACGCGCGCTCCGGTATAACGGCTGACGCCCGCGATGATGGCGATATTGCTCTCCACCTTGATGTCTGCGCCCATGCGCGTCAGCTCATCCACATACTTGAAACGGTTCTCAAAAATGCTCTCGGTCACGGTGCTCGTTCCCTCTGCAATACCAAGGATCACGGACATCTGTGGCTGCATATCCGTCGGAAAGCCCGGATACGGCAGAGTCGTGACCTGCGTATGATGCATCGGCTGTTTGCAGATCACACGGACTGCATCGTCGAACTCCTCCACCTCACAGCCGACCTCGATCAGCTTGGCGGTGGTCGCCTCCAGATGCTTCGGGATCACGTTTTTTACGGTGACATCGCCGCGTGTGGCTGCCGCCGCAAACATGAACGTGCCTGCTTCGATCTGATCCGGAATGATGGAATAGCTCGTCGCGTGAAGCTGCTCCACGCCGACAATACGGATCACATCCGTTCCTGCGCCGCGGATCGCCGCGCCCATGCTGTTTAAGAAGTTCGCAACGTCTACCACGTGCGGCTCCTTTGCCGCATTCTCTATGATCGTCTTGCCGTCTGCCATGGCTGCCGCCATCATGATATTGATGGTCGCACCGACGGATACCTTATCCAGATAAATATGTGTGCCTGCAAGATGCTCTGCCTGTGCCGCGATCAGACCATGCTGAATGTCCACGCTCGCGCCAAGAGCACGAAAACCCTTCAAATGCAGGTCGATCGGACGGCTTCCGATGTCACAGCCGCCCGGCAATGCCACCTCAGCCTTTTTATATTTTCCAAGCAGCGCGCCCAGCAGGTAATAGGAAGCACGGATCTTTTTGATATATTCATAATCGACGCTCATCGCGTTGATCGTATTTCCGTTGATCCGCACGGTATGCGCATCGACACGCTCTACCACAGCTCCGATGTCGCGGATCGCTCCCAGCATCACATTGATATCGCGCACATCCGGCAGATTGTCGATCGTTACCGTTTCGTCTGCCATGATCGCTGCTGCGAGGATCGCCAGCGCCGCATTTTTCGCTCCTCCGATTTCTACCTCTCCTACCAGACGGTTTCCGCCCTTGATCACATATTGTTCCATCTTGCACCTCTGCAATTTATTTTCCATCTATCGGTCTTTTCTAATTCGTCACCCATCAACTATAGTGGCAACAAAGCCGTTTGTCAAGCCAAAATTCGCACGAAAAGATTTCAGAAGCGTATGTTCCGTCTCTGAATACTATTTATTATACCCATCTTGCTCCGGTTTGTAAATAATCACCTTACCATAACATATGTCTGAGCCGACGGTCTGTGCGTGTCAGTGTACAAACTGGCTGTTGTAAAGCTGCGCATAAAAGCCGTCCGCCGCGAGGAGCTGCGTATGGCTGCCCTGCTCAATGATATGTCCGTCCTTCATGACGAGGATGCAGTCTGCGTTCCGGATAGTCGACAGGCGATGTGCCACGATGAAGGAGGTTCGTCCGACCATCATCTTGTTGAAAGCATCCTGGATCTTCATTTCTGTCCGGGTATCAATGGAAGAGGTCGCCTCATCCAGAATGAGCATGGAGGGCTTGCACATCATGACTCTGGCAATGCACAGGAGCTGCCTCTGGC
>CAZERX010000139.1:0-5310 GCA_964515045.1 uncultured Eubacterium sp. | reverse complement strand
CCACCGGACGTTATCCGGCATCCTGCCCTATGAAGCCCGGACTTTCCTCACCTGCGGTCTTTCGACACTGCAGCCGCGATCATTTGTCCTGCTTAACCAAGTGTATATTATGACATGGTTTCTCGGAAATTTCAAGTTGTTTTAACAGATCAAGCGCGCCATTCGCAAAGGTGCCTATGTCTGATCTGTTACTAGACATTGAATATGCTTCCCCCGATAAACTCTCGGATGAGCGAGTTGTGGTGGATGTTCTCGCTCGGGATCGCAAGGAAGTAATCGAGGAATTTCAGCAGCCGCTTTGCTTCCACATACTCCGGTGCGTCCTTCGGGATGTGAAAGAGCAGCGGCTCTGCATAGACCTTCAGCACCGCAAGCTCATACAGCAGTGCGGAATTAAAGATATAGTCCGCCTGCTCCTGAAACGGAAAAATGTATTTTTCCTCGCCGCGCCGCACGGATGCCCACATCGCGATCGTCTCCTGCGCGGTCGTATTTCTCGTTCTTGCATCGCGCACGATCCGCCGGATCAGTCGTCCGTCCGTCGTCGGCAGTGCGTTATGCTCATCAATGGATAACTGCGTGAGCGCACTGATATAGATCCGGAACTTGCTCTCTGCCGGCAGCGAATAGGACAGCTTATCGTTCAGTCCGTGGATGCCCTCGATCACAAGCACATCATCCGCGCCAAGCTGCATAAACTTTCCGCGGTACTCCCGCCGTCCGGTCTTGAAATTGAACGTCGGCAGCTCCACACGTTCTCCTGCGAGCAGCGCAGACATATCCTTATTAAACTGCTCGACATCCAGTGCTTCCAGACACTCGAAATCAAACTCACCGTTTTCATCGCGCGGTGTCTTGCTCCGGTCGAGGTAATAGTCATCGAGCGGGATCGGATGCGGCTTCATGCCGAGCGCGGACAGATGGATCGACAGCCGGTGGGAAAACGTCGTTTTTCCGGAGGATGACGGTCCTGCGATCATAATGAATTTCTTAGAGCCTGCCTTCGCGATCTGCTCCGCCAGATCTCCGATCTGCGCCTCCATCTGCGCCTCCTGCATGAGGATGATCTCCTGCACGCGTCCGTCTGTGACCGCTTCATTCAATTCGCCGATATTTTTTACACCCATCTGCTCACCCCAGCGGCTGCTGCTCCGCTGTGTCAGAAACAGCTTGTCTGAGGGCTGATACGGGCTGACCGTTCCGGTCTTCGGATCGGGATAGAGCAGCACAAAGCCGTCACCGTAGCGCGTCACGTCAAACTGCGTGATATAGCCGGTGGACGGCAGCATATAGCCGTAAAAATAGTCACAATAGCCGTCCAGCTCATAAATATTCACATGGGAGCTTCTGCGGTAGCCGAACAGCTTCTCCTTATCGGTCATGCCGCGCTCATGGAACAGCCGCACGGCGGCATCCGTATCCATGCTGTGCTTCGTGATCGGCAGATCCGCTGCGGCAAGCTCTGACATTTTCTCCCGAAGCTCACGGATCAGCGCATCCGTCACCGTGATCGCGGGATCTGCAAGCTCGCAGTACTGACCGTTTCCGGTCGTCTGCAGCACGCGCACATCCGCACCGCACAGTGTATGGAGTGCCTTCTGCATGAGCAGGATCTGCGTGCGGCGGTATGCCTTGACACCCGCAGGCTCTGCGATCGTCACAAAACGGATCGTTCCGTCCCGCTCCACACATTTCTGAAGCTCGCGGAGCCGTCCGTCAAAAAAGACCAGCCCGATGGTCTTGTCATAATCCTTCTGACAGTCTCTTGCGATCGTTTCATAGGTCGTGCCCTTTTCGTATGCACGCGTCTGTCCGCCTATCGTGATCTGACACATTTCCTGACTCATATCTGTTTCCTCCATTCTGATAAACTGAAAATCTGAACATCCGAGAATCCGAACATCCGAAAAAAGCTAAATGACCGTAAAAGGATCCCGCCGCTCCATCGAAACGACCGTCACATCCGTTCCCTCGAGTGTCCGTTTCAGATACTGCTCCATCTCTCCGACAAAAATATGCTCAATGCCGTAATGACCTGCATCAATGATCTGTAAACCCTGTGCAGCCGCGTCGATCCCGCTGTGATGATCGATGTCACCGGTAATGAGCACCTGCACGCCTGCGGCGATCGCATCCTGGATCACGCTCTTGCCGGAGCCTGGGCAGATCGCAGCGCGCGTGACCACACGCTCCGTATCGCCAAAAGCACGCACCGCAGACAGTCCAAAGCATGTTTTCACATGCTCACAGAGCTGCCGCACGGTAAGCTGCTCCGGCAGCGCACAGATCACACCGATGCCATAGGCACGCTCCTCGATGATCTGAATATCTGCCAGCGGCGCTTCCACGGGGAAGCCCAGCCGTTCTGCTGACAGGATCCCCATCTGCGCAACGTCAAAATTCGTATGCATCGCATAGCAGCTCATCCCCGCACGCAGCAGCTTCACCACGCGCGCTCCGATGAAATCATCACAGCTTACCCGCCGGAGCGGTGAGAAAATGAGCGGATGATGCACGAGCAGAAGCTGTGCTCCAGCATCTGCCGCCTGTGCGACCGCAGCATCGTCCGCGTCCAGCGCGAGAAAGATCTTATGTACCTCCTGCATGCGGTCTCCGACCAAAAGACCGACATTATCCCAATCCTCTGCCAAATGCTCCGGTGCGACCTGCTCCAGCCGCCCGATCAAATCCTTTAATACCATATGCCATCCCTTTTCATATATGCCTGCGCTGCCCGATTGCACCGCAGCTTTTCCTGCAATTCATTTTTCCGTTCCGCCGTGCGCGGCGTATCCTGCGCTGCACGCTCCAGACCCGACAGGATCTGCTCACACTGTGCCTGCTCACGCTCCAAAAATGCCCGCAGCACCGGATGTCCTTCGGACAGCAGCCGATGTCCGTATGCGTCGGACACGGACATCGCAAGACCGCTTTTCTCTGAAAATTCCGCCAGATCACTGTGCTCCTGCGGAAGCACGCGTAGGATCGGATAAAATTTGCCGTCCTCCAAGACCAGATCCTCCGCCGCGATCCGGTAATCACAGCTTCTCAGATACCTGCGCACCGCAGCAAGCTCCGACTGCGGCTCCAGGATCAACTGCTGCAGCGACTGTACCACTGCTTTTCCACGGCTTAAAATGTCGATCATAAGTGCACCGCCCAGCCCTGCGATGATCACTGCGTCTGCTTCCGCAGGCTGCAGCTCCTCCAGTCCGTCTGAGCGCCGCGTCTGTATGTAAGCTCCCAGCCGCTCCTCTGCGATATGCGCGGCAGCACGCTGCAGCGGACCCTCATTGACATCCATCGCGATCGCACGCTGCATGATGCCCTCCTGTACGAGCAGGATCGGCAGATAGCCGTGATCACAGCCGACATCGGCGAGCGTCTCCCCGCGCCCGACCTGTGCCGCGATGTGCTGCAGGCGTTCCGATAACCGGTTCATCTTACTCCAGATAATCCTTTAATTTTCTGCTGCGGCTGGGATGACGGAGCTTCCGCAGTGCCTTTGCCTCGATCTGACGGATACGCTCACGGGTCACGTTAACCTCCCTGCCGACCTCCTCTAAGGTCCGCGCGCGTCCGTCCTCCAGTCCGAAGCGGAGTGTCAGCACCTTTTTTTCACGCTCCGTCAGTGTGCCGAGCACCTCCTCTAACTGCTCCTTTAACAGCGTAAACGCCGCCGCATCCGCCGGAACTGGCACATTGTCGTCCTGAATGAAGTCACCGAGATGGGAATCCTCCTCCTCACCGATCGGCGTTTCCAGAGAAACCGGCTCCTGCGAGATCTTTAGGATCTCACGCACACGCTCCACCGGCATGTTCATCTCTGCTGCGATCTCCTCCGGACTCGGCTCTCTGCCAAGCTCCTGCAAAAGCTGTCTGGATACACGGATCAGCTTGTTGATCGTCTCTACCATATGCACAGGGATACGGATGGTACGTGCCTGATCCGCGATCGCACGCGTGATCGCCTGCCGGATCCACCATGTCGCATATGTGGAAAACTTGTAGCCCTTGCGGTAATCGAATTTTTCCACCGCCTTGATCAGACCGAGATTTCCCTCCTGTATCAGATCCAAAAAGAGCATACCGCGTCCGACATAACGCTTGGCAATGCTGACAACAAGACGCAGGTTTGCCTCGGCGAGCCGCTTTTTTGCCTCCATGTCGCCAAGCTCCATACGCTTTGCAAGCTCGATCTCGTCCTCTGCGGACAGCAGCGGTACCTTACCGATCTCCTTCAGATACATGCGCACGGGATCCTCGATGCTGACACCGTCCGGCACGGACAGGTCGATCTGCTCAACCTCTACCTCGTCCTCGTCGTCCAGCAGGATATCCTCGTCATCATCATCCGAAATACGCAGCACGTCGATATTGTGCGTTTCCATAAATTCAAGGATCTCCTCGAACTGCTCCGCATTCAGGTTCATATCCTTAAAGGCATCGCTGATCTCCTGATACTCCAGCATGTTTTTCTTTTTCTTTGCCATTTCTAACAGGTCGTTCAGCTTGGCAGTGAACTGTTCGGGCGTGATCCCGCCTGCCGTCGTCTCCTCTGCCGCCTTCTGCGTCTTTGCTTTCGTAGTTTTTTTGTTTTCCATCTGAATTTCCATCCTCTCGTGATTAGTATCTATTTTGTCCTGTAACACGCACCTTTATGTATTTGTGCGTTTGTTTGCCTTTGCCGCGTCGATAAAGCGCTGCATCTCCTCCAGACTCGTCACGTCCACCTGCTCCTTTTTCGCCTCCAGACTGTCGCGCCGGATACGGGCGATGACATCCGTGAGCGCCTTTTCCTGCTCCTGCGGCGAGGTAAGCTCCGGCAGCCGCGCATGAAAAAGCCCTGCGACCAGACTCTGCTCCTCCTGTGAAAACGCGCTGATGATCTGCGCCGGATTGACACTTCCCTGCTCATACTGCGCGAACAGCCGCTCTGCCACCTGCCGATACAAAGGCTCGGTAAAATCCTCCGGTGTGATCTCGCGTTTTACCGTTCCGTAAAGCTCCGGCCGGTCGGCAAGCCATGTCAGCAGCAGCTTCTGTGCCTGCTTCGTGCCGCTCTCCGTGCGGTTTTTATGACCCATGCCGCTGCGCAGCTTCTCCGGCTCCTCCTGCGTTTTCGCGCCGTAGCCGCGCACGCCCATCGTATTGACGAGCTTACGAAGCTGCTCAAAGCCGATCTGATAATGCTCGGCGATCGCAGAAATATAAGTTTCCCGCTCTAGCTCCTGTGTAAAGGACAACAGCCGCCGCGCCACTTCATTATAAAATGCGGTCTTGCTCTCGGGATCCTTCATGTCGTAATTC
>CAZERX010000138.1:0-5371 GCA_964515045.1 uncultured Eubacterium sp. | reverse complement strand
CCTCTCTGGTCTTGAAGGGCTTGCCGTCCTTGCCGTTCATCGTGCCGAAGCCGAGGAAATGCAGCTTCGTTTCCGGCTTTACCAGTCCGGTCTTTTTTGCACACCGGAAAACCTGCGTAAAATACAGCTCCTGCCGCTTGTCCACAACATAGATGATCTGATTCGGGTTGTACGCGCCCATACGCTGTACGATCGTTGCGAGGTCGGTCGTGTTGTAGAGGGATGCACCGTCTGATTTTAAGATCATGCACGGCGGGATCTCCTTCGTATCCGTTTCCTCCTTCACGTCAACGACCAGCGCGCCCTCGCTGATATAGGCAAAGCCGCCATCCTTCATCCGACGCACCATTTCCGGGATATAGGGCTGCGCATCGCTCTCGCCCTTCCACAGCTCAAAGGAAACATTCAGCCTGCGGTAATTTTTCTTGAGATCCGTCACGGACACATGGATGATATGATTCCACAATGCCTGATAACCGCGGTTGCCATGCTGCAGCTCATACGTTGCCTGCATCGCACGCTCCTTGTACTGCTCGTCCTCCTTGGACTTTTTGCTCGCCGTCGGATAGATCTCCTCCAGCTCCGCGATCGTGAACGGTGCCTCCTTCGGATACTCACCGACAAAGCCGCTGTTAAAATACGGCAGATCGGGCTTTCTCTGACGAAGCTCCGTAATGATAAGACCCATCTGCAGACCCCAGTCACCGATATGCACATCACCGATCATCGTATTTCCCATGAAAATACCCATCCGCTTGATGCTCTCGCCAATGACCGCCGAGCGCAGATGTCCGACATGCAGCGGCTTCGCCACGTTCGGTCCGCCGTAGTCGATCATGATCGTCTGGGGCTTTTTCACACGTTCACAGCCGAAACGTCCGCTCGCGGCATCTGCCTCCATCTCTTTGAGGTAATCCGCCAGATAGTCCTTTGCGAGCTTCAGGTTCAGAAATCCCGGCTTCACCGCGCTGACCTCATCGAACAACTCGTTTTCAGCGATCACAGCCGCGATCTGCTCTGCGATCTCGATCGGTGCTTTTCCCGCCTGCTTTGCAAGTGCCATCGCACCGTTGCACTGAAATTCACACAGATCCGGTCGGTTGGAAACCGTCACGCGCGCATAGCTCCTGTCGTATCCGAGTCCGTCGAAGGCTTCCTCCATCGTCTGTGTAATCTGGTCTAATAACTTGTTCATTTCGTTTCCTTTCCTTGCACAACAAAAAAAACGCAGAGCGTTTTCTTTGTCAGCATGTAATGTTGTTATTCATTGTCCTCAGTCTGTTCGATCAGCTCACGCAGGGCATCATCCTTTTCAGAAAGGACGGACTGGATCCGCTCCGCTCCCTGTTTGACCTCCTCGATCTCGCGCTGCAGCTTTGCGTCGTCCTCCTCAGCTTCCTTCTGCAGCCGGTCAAGGATCTCACGCGCCGCCTCAGCCTCAGCCGCCTGCGCCTTCACCGTTTCATCCACCACATTCTGCTGCTTCGGCAGCTCCGGAAGTCCCGTCATGTCGTCGGTCACTCTCTCCGCTCCCTGTTCTTCGCGGACAAGCTCCTCCCGCGGCTCATCCTTCGTATCAGCGTCCGTATGCTCCGGTTCCTCTCCGGTAGCGGCTTCCTCCAGCTCCTGCGGTGTCATATAATGCACATTCCACCATTTAATGATGCTGTTCTGCATTTTTTCTTTTTTGTCACGTTCCGTGATTCGATCATTCATGCACTTATTATAAATGAATCAGAAAAATAATTCAACCGTAACTCACCAGCTTGCGTATATTTTTCGCAGGATGCGTGCAAACTTTCATTAGTATTTTTTCGGAGGTTTCAGCCATGTCTGCATACAAAGTCGAGATCTGCGGTGTCAACACTGCCAAGCTCCCCATACTAAAGGAGGAGGAAAAGGAAGCGCTCTTTTCGCGCATCCGTGCGGGGGATGCCGCCGCACGCGAGGAATACATCAAGGGAAATCTGCGGCTCGTGCTCTCGATCATCCGCCGCTTCAGCGGGCACGAAGACAACATTGATGATCTGTTCCAGATCGGCTGTATCGGACTGATGAAGTCCATTGATAATTTCGACCCGACGCTCGGTGTCAAATTTTCCACCTATGCCGTACCGATGATCGTCGGCGAGGTGCGCCGCTACCTGCGCGACAACAACAGCATCCGCGTTTCCCGATCACTGCGCGATACGGCTTATAAAGCGCTCAACACAAAGGAGCTTCTGATGAGCCGCACACAGGAGGAGCCGACCATTGAGGAGATTGCCGCCGAATCCGGTCTTCGCAAGGAGGATATCGTCTACGCGCTTGATGCCATCCAAAGCCCGCTCAGTCTTTACGATCCGGTCTACACGGACGGCGGCGACACGCTCTACGTCATGGATCAGATCGCCGACAAGAAAAATAAAGAATCCCGCTGGGTCGAGTCGCTCTCTCTCAGTGATGCGATGGAGCGGCTCGGCGAGCGGGAAAACTATATCATCCGACTTCGTTTTTTTGAAGGCAAGACCCAGATGGAGGTCGCGAAGGAGATCCATATCTCACAGGCGCAGGTCTCCCGTCTGGAAAAATCCGCGCTCCGTCATATGAAAAGCTATCTGCAATGACCGCAGTCATCGCTCCCACTTATCACAGAGCGAATTGATCTGATCCGCGAAGCGTCCAAGCTCCTTGTTCGGCAGTCCCTCACACTTGTTGATCACCGTGAGCAGACGCTGACCGGCAGCCAGAAGCCTTGCAAAGATATTGCTGGATGCCTTGCTGGAATTTTTCACCTTCTTCGGTGCCAGCGTGCGGCTGCCCTGCTTGATGCAGGCATTCGTGAACAGGTCATAGATATCGCCGCTGTACGGAGCGACGGCTTCATAGCCGAGTTCATTATGCAGATGCATAGCAAACTGCTCCGTCACCTTATCGTCACCGTGCACGACAAAAACACGCTTCGGCGGGTGCTTGGCAAAGGCTGCCGCCCATTCCGTGAGCTTTGTGCAGTCCGCATGACCGCTGATGCCGGGGAGATTGACGATCTCCGCACGCACCTCGATCATTTCTCCAAACAGCCGCACCTCCTTCGCGCCGTTCAGCAGTGCGTGACCGAGTGTGCCGGGCACCTGATAGCCGACAAAGAGCACCGTCGAATCCGCACGCCACAGATTATGCTTCAAGTGATGGCGGATGCGTCCCGCCTCACACATACCGGATGCCGAAATGATGACGACCGGCTTTTTCAGAAAGTTGATCTGTTTGCTGGCGTTGCTGTCCACCGCTGTTTTCAAGCCGGGGAACTGGATCGGGTTGATGCCGTTCTCGACGAGCGCGAGCGCTTCCTCACTGAAGCATTCACGCACATTTTTATGGAAAACATTGGTCGCCTCGATCGCGAGCGGACTGTCAATGTAGACCTCAAAATCCTCAAACTCCGGCAGCAGATGCTCGGTCTTGATCCGCCGCAGGAAATATAGCATTTCCTGTGTACGTCCGACGGAAAATGCAGGGATCACGAGATTGCCGCCGCGGATGAAGGTACGCTTGATGACATCCGCTAATGCAGTTGCATAATCGACCGGCAGATTGTGGGTCCGGTCGCCGTAGGTGGACTCCATGATGACATAATCCGCATCCTCTAAAAATGTCGGAGCTTTGATGAGTGGCTTATTTCCCTGTCCGATGTCACCGGAAAAGACGAGCTTTACCTCCCGCTCCTTCTCCTTCACCCACAACTCAATGGAGGAGGATCCGAGCAGATGTCCGGCATCGACAAAGCGGATGCGGAGCGCATCATCCACCTGCACGGTCTCACCGTAAATGCACGGTGTAAAATGGTTCAGCACACCCTGTACATCCTCCATCGTATACAGCGGCTCGACCTGCGCGCCGCCGGAACGCTTTGCCTTGCGGTTGCGCCACTCTGCCTCAAATTCCTGTATATGCGCAGAATCCTTTAACATAATGACGCACAGCTCATACGTTGCCTGCGTACAATAGATCCTGCCGCGAAAGCCATGCGCATATAATAACGGCAGCAGTCCGGAATGATCGATGTGTGCGTGCGTCACCAGCACGGTGTCGATCGCCGCCGCATTGACCGGTATCTCCTGATTCACATAAAGATCCGGCCCCTGCTCCATACCGCAGTCCACCAGTAAGTGCTTATCCTCATACTGCAAAAAATGACAACTGCCTGTCACCTCATGCGCCGCGCCCAAAAATTCCAGTAACATACGATCGCCCCCCTTTTATTTTTCCTGTGCCAGCTCCTTCAAAAGCTCTGCTGACCGCTCATCCAGCCCGTCAAGTGTTTCCGGATCCATGCTGTAATACCAGTAAAATCCATCACTCGATGAGCTGTACAGCTCAGGATATTGTTCTCTTTCGTCACGCACACGTGCATTTGCCGCACGGACACGTGCATCCACAGCTTCATACGACACACCTGCATCTGCATTCAAGCCCTGCATATAGATCTCATTTGCAAGCAGCACCTCCAGATGAAAGGGATAAAATATCTCCTCGTAAGCAGCCGCCCCATACTCCTCCGGTGTGAGCACCCGCGCCTGCTCATACAGCCCTGCAAGCGTTTCGTAATAATCTGCCTGTGCACACATGACCGGATAGATCTCATATGTTTCCATGTTCATCCGCATGGCATCCTGACCGGAATTATATGCCGTAAACTGTGTCAGTGTCGAATCTGCGAGCACCTCCTGCACGAGCGCCGCTGTGCTTCCTCCTGCTGTCTGACTTTCTGCATCTGCATAATATGCACCGATAAACAGCAGAACCACCGTACCAAGCATTATGCAAACGCCTGTCAGCCGTCTGCCCCAATGATAGAATTCCAGCACCGAAGTCCTCCTTTGTAGATTGATCTATTTGTATCATTGATACATCTATTTTACCACTTTTTTCTGATTATTCAAACCTTACGATCTCTTTTTTCAGTCGTTTCATGATCTTTTTTTCTAGACGCGAGATATACGACTGCGAAATGCCGAGCGTATCGGCGACCTCCTTCTGGGTCAGCTCCTTTCCGTCCGGCCGGTGCAGCCCGAAGCGAAGCTCCACGATCTGACGCTCCCGCTCCGGCAGATGCCCGATGGCGTTCGTCAGGAGCTTTTTTTCAACCTCATTTTCAATATCCTTGGATATGACATCCTCATCCGTACCGAGGATATCCGACAAGAGCAGCTCATTTCCATCCCAGTCCACGTTCAGCGGCTCGTCGATCGACACCTCCATCCGTGTCTTGCTGTTCCGCCGCAGATACATCAGGATCTCATTTTCAATACAGCGCGACGCATAGGTCGCCAGCTTGATATTCTTATTAGCATCAAACGTATTGATCGCCTTGATCAGCCCGATCGTTCCGATC
>CAZERX010000137.1:0-5378 GCA_964515045.1 uncultured Eubacterium sp. | reverse complement strand
AAGTATGGGACCTATAGGGCTCGAACCTATGACCCTCTGCTTGTAAGGCAGATGCTCTCCCAGCTGAGCTAAGATCCCATATGTGTGAGCCGCTCTCGCGACCCGACTTAACCAAGTATACAGAAAGATACAGAAAATGTCAACAGTTTTTTTAGAAAAATTTTAGAAAAAGTTTATACGATTTCACGGAATTTTAAGGCTCGTAATTTGACACTGCTATTACAGACGTGATATACTTATATGAACTGTGCAAAATGTGCACGATCCAAAGAAAAATGACCGTTCCAAAGGGATCTGCGGTCAGGAAATGAGGTAAGAAATGGCAGGATTTTTTAACGCAGACAACAAGCTGTGGTCAGCAGTCAATTCGGCAGTGGACGCGATCATATTAAATGTGATCTGGCTCTTTACCTGTTTGCCGATCTTTACGATCGGTGCGGCAACCACGGCATTTTATTACACCACGCACAAGGTGATCCGCAATCAGCGGAGCAGCATCTGGAAGGAATATTGGTCGTCCTTCAAGGGGAATTTCAAGCAGGCGACGAAAACATGGCTCATTTTCCTTTTTGTGTTCATCATGTTCTTTCTGGACATCAGCATCTGTCAGGAGTATATGAAGGCGGGCGATAAGCTGGGCATGATGGCGTACCTGTTTTACGGACTGCTGGCGATCGCAATGATCTGGTGCGCATATGTATTTGCCTATATCGCGCGTTTTGAGAACGATATGAAAACGACGATCAAGAATGCGGCACTCATCGCGTTCACGAATCCCGCGAGCACACTGCTCGTGCTGGGAGTCCTGCTGCTGGCGTGCTTCGGCTGCTGGCTGGTGCTGCCGTTCATCTGGTTCATTCCGGCGATCGCGATGGTATTTCTGAACCTCATCATGGAAAAGGTGTTCCGCAAGTACATGACGGATGAGGAGCTTGAGATCGAGCAGGAAAATGATGCAATGAGGAGATAAAAAATGTCAATGACGATACACAACCGGCTGCCCGAGCCGGAAATCTTAAAAATGGAATATCCGCTCACGAAGGAGCTGACGGAGCTGAAGGCGGCACGTGATGCCGAGATCCGTCAGGTATTTACCGGCGAGTCGGATAAGTTCCTCGTGATCATCGGTCCGTGCTCTGCGGACAACGAGGACAGCGTCTGCGAATATGTGAGCAGGCTTGCAGAGCTGAATGAGCAGGTGAAGGATCGGCTGATCCTGATCCCGCGTATTTATACGAATAAGCCGCGCACGACCGGCGCAGGCTACAAGGGGATGCTGCACCAGCCGGATCCGACACAGGCTCCGGATCTGTACAAGGGCATCGTTGCGATCCGAAAAATGCATATCCGCGCGATGCGGGAGAGCGGTCTTACGGCGGCAGATGAAATGCTGTATCCGGAAAACCGGAGCTATCTGGATGATATCTTATCCTATGAGGCGATCGGTGCGCGTTCCGTGGAGAATCAGCAGCACAGGCTCACGGCGAGTGGCATGGATATACCGGTCGGCATGAAAAATCCGACGAGCGGTGACATGTCCGTGATGCTGAATGCGATCAAGGCGGCGCAGAATCCGGCATCCTTTATCTATCGCAGCTACAATGTGAGCACCAGCGGCAATCCGCTCGCGCACTGTATTTTGAGAGGTTATGTGAACAGCCGCGGGGAGTGTCATCCGAACTATCATTATGAGGACATGATGCAGCTTTTGTGTGCGTACGACGCGGACACGTTCGCAAACCGTGCGGTCATCGTGGACACGAACCACTCCAATTCCAATAAGCAGTACAGGGAGCAGATCCGCATTGCGAAAGAGGTGCTGAACAACCGCAGACACAATGAGGACATGAAAGAGCTCGTCAAGGGCTTTATGATCGAGAGCTATCTGGAGGAAGGCAATCAGCCGATCAGTGAGCATATGGTATACGGAAAGTCCATCACGGATCCGTGCCTCGGCTGGGAGGATACCAGACGGCTGATCGATACGATCGCAGAAATGAGTGTGTAGCCTATGCATAAAAATTTGCAGCAGATCGTGACGGAGCTTACGGATATTTCCGGCATTCCGTTTGCGGTCTATGAACCCGAAGGGGAATATGCGGCAGGAACACTGCCGGAAAATGCCTGCACGGAGGCGGCGCTGCAGCGTTTTTTCGCATCGGTGGCAGCGGAGCAGACGGATGGAGCACTGATGTCATTTCCGGTGCAGACGGCGACAGGTACGGCGCTCGTGCTCGCGCAGGGCGAGGAGGACATCGTCTGTGTGCCGGGGCGTATGGCAGCGCATGTCATACACATGTATTATGAGGAGCGCGAAAAAGGAACGGACAAAAACGCATTCGCGGCGGCACTGCTCGCAGGGGAGATTCCGGCGGGTGAGCTGTATAAGCGTGCGGCACGGCTGCATCTTAGGGATACCGGTCGTGTTCTTTTCCTGTTTGAGCTGGCACAGCCGTTTCCGGACACCGGCGCACTCGGAATGCTGGAAAATCTGTTCGCGGAGGGCAGACAGGAGCTTTTATTTTTGCAGGACGAAACGCATCTGGTGCTGGTCAAGTGCTATGAGGGTGCGGATCCTGCGTCACGCGCACAGGCAGATGCGGTCGCGGCAGTCGATACGATGCAGTCGGAGCTTATGATCCGCACGCGCGTGGGATACAGCAATGTGAAGGATACGCTGGCAGAGCTTTGTGAGGCAAGGCGTGAGGCGGCGCTGGCACTGCAGATCACGGGCATCTTTCGGGAGCAGAACGAGGTGGCGGCGTATTCAAGGCTCGGCATCGCGCGGCTGATCCACGAGCTTCCGAAGGAGCTGTGCGAGATGTTTCTGCATGAGGTATTCGGCGATGTGATGCCGGATCAGAACATGGACGAGGAAACACAGGTGACGATCCGCCTGTTTTTTGAGAATAATCTGAACATATCAGAAACGGCGAGACGGCTGTTTCTGCATCGGAACACGCTCGTGTACCGGCTGGAGCGTTTTGAAAAGCAGATCGGGCTGGACATCCGGCGGTTTGACGATGCGATGACCTTTCAGATCGCGATGATGGTTTTGGCACATTACAGACAGCTATGATGAGAAGGAGAAGCAGATGAGAGTAGGAATCGGATATGACGTGCACCGTCTGACGGAAGGACGCAGACTGGTGTTAGGCGGGGTGGAGATCCCGCACACGCGGGGGCTGCTCGGACATTCGGATGCGGATGTGCTGGTGCATGCGATCATGGATGCGCTGCTCGGCGCAGCGGCACTCGGAGACATCGGACAGCATTTTCCGGATACGGATCCGGCGTATGAGGGAGCAGACAGCATGGAGCTTCTGGCGCAGGTGGGAGAGCTTCTGCGCACGGAGGGCTATGTGGTCGGAAATATCGACGCGACCGTGATCGCACAGCAGCCGAAGATCGCACCGCATATCCGGTCAATGCGTGAAAACGTGGCGAAAACGCTGCAGATCGACCTCTCACAGGTCAATATCAAGGCGACGACCGAGGAACGGCTGGGCTTCACCGGCCGCGAGGAGGGCATCAGTGCGCAGGCGGTCTGTGCGCTGGAAGGGATCTTTGAGTCGAGCGTGGCGGTGGCTGCGTCAGACAGGGACTGCGGCGGCTGCTCCGGCTGCCGGAAACAAGGGTAAAGGAAGGATAAGCAGATGAAGATTTTTAATACCATGAGCAGACAGAAGGAGGAATTTGTACCGCTGCAGGAGGGAAAGGTCAGCATGTATGTATGCGGACCGACCGTGTACAACCTCATCCATATCGGAAATGCACGTCCGATGATCGTGTTTGATACATTCCGCAGGTACCTCGAATACAAGGGCTATGAGGTCAACTATGTATCGAATTTCACGGATGTGGATGACAAGATCATCAAAAAAGCGAACGAGGAGGGCGTGGATGCGTCCGTGATCTCCGAGCGCTATATCGCAGAGTGCAAAAAGGACATGGCAGACATGAACGTAAAGCCTGCGACGACACATCCGCTCGCGACCTGTGAGATCAACGGCATGATCGACATGATCCAAACGCTGATCGACAAGGGCTATGCATATGCGGCAGCGGATGGAACGGTTTATTACCGCACGAGAAAATTTGCGGACTATGGAAAATTATCGCATAAAAACATCGACGACCTGCAGGCAGGACACCGCGACATCAAGGTGACCGGTGATCTCAAGGAGGATCCGCTCGATTTTGTACTGTGGAAGCCGAAAAAGGAGGGCGAGCCGTACTGGGAGTCTCCGTGGTGCGAGGGCAGACCGGGATGGCACATCGAGTGCTCCGTCATGTCAAAAAAATACCTTGGTGACGAGATCGACATCCATGCGGGCGGCGAGGATCTGATCTTTCCGCACCATGAGAACGAGATCGCGCAGTCCGAGGCGGCAAACGGTGTGCCGTTCGCAAAATACTGGATGCACAACGGCTTTTTGAACATCAATAATCAGAAAATGTCAAAGTCACTGGGAAACTTTTTCACCGTGCGTGACATTGCAGAAAAATATGATCTGCAGGTACTGCGCTTTTTCATGCTGAGTGCGCATTACCGCACTCCGCTGAACTTCTCGGCAGAACTGATGGAATCCGCAAAAAACGGACTGGAGCGTATTTTAACTGCCGGAAACACCTTGAAGCGGCAGATGGAAGCGGCAGCAGACGTTCCCATGACGGATAGGGAGCAGGAGCTGTATGCAGGCTCTGAAGCCTTTGTGCAGAAATTCGAGGCTGCGATGGAGGATGATGCGAATACGGCAGATGCCGTGTCTGCCGTATTTGAGCTGGTAAAGTATGCGAATACCAATGCAAGCTCTGAGAATGGCAGGGAGTATCTGCAGAAGCTCTATGAGCGTCTGGATACACTGTGTGATGTGCTCGGTATTATCCTAGAGCAGGAGGAGGAGCTTCTGGACGCGGATGTTGAGGCGCTGATACAGGAGCGCACGGATGCGAAAAAGGCAAAGAACTTTGCACACGCAGACGAGATCCGCGACGAGCTGAAAAGCCGCGGTATTTTATTAGAGGACACCAGAGAAGGCGTAAAATGGAAACGGGCTTAGGGATCAACGCATACATCAGAGAGCAGTTCGGACTGACGGATGAAACGGACATCCGCACGGTCAGTCCGCTGACGCTCGCATATATCGGTGACGGCATTTATGAGCTGGTCGTGCGTTCCGTGATGGTCGCACGCACGAATACACGTGCAGGACTCCTGCACCGTCAGACGAGCCAGCTCGTCAAGGCAGAGGCACAGTCTAAGATGATGGACATCCTGCTCCCGATGCTGACGGATGAGGAGGAGAGCGTGTATCGGCGTGGGCGGAACGCCAAGTCGCCGACGATGGCGAAAAATGCATCCGTGGCAGATTACC
>CAZERX010000136.1:0-5400 GCA_964515045.1 uncultured Eubacterium sp. | reverse complement strand
AGGCTGCCCTCATCGGTTCGCTTTGGTCGTTTCTCATAGGCAAAATCTCCTTTGTCCTTAAAAAACGCAGCGCAAGCGACACATCATGTGATCAAACTCATCATAACGCCGCAGCAGCCGAAATACAAATGAAAAAAGTATTAAAAATTTCTAAAGAAAGTATAAAAAAATCTGCCCGACAGAGAAAATCTGTCGGGCAGGGTCAGTTACCTCATTTATAACTGGAAAAACTCCATTTCGCTGTTTAATTCCTCGGAAAGCACCTTTAAGTTGGCGGCTGCCTCTGCGAGCATATTGATCGTCGCATTCAGCTCCTCCATAGATGCCGTCGTCTGCTGTGCAGATGCTGCGTTCTCCTGCGAGATCGCTGACAGGTTGGAGATCACGTCTACGACCTGACTGCGTGCCTGATCACAGGAATCCGCGTTGTTTCGGATCACGTTGGTATCCTCACGTGAGGTGTCGATACCGGTGCTCACCTCCATAAAGCGCGTCTTGGTCGCATTGAGCTTCTGCTGCTGCTCTGCGATCAGTCCCTCTGCCTGTGACATGACCTTCATCGTCTGCTCAGACTCGGTCAGCAATGTGTCGATGATCTGCTGGATCTCTGCTGCCGCTTCATCAGATTGTACGGCGAGCTTCTGGATTTCACCGGCAACGACCGCGAAGCCCCTGCCTGCTTCTCCGGCACGTGCAGACTCGATCGAAGCATTGAGTGACAGCAGGCTCGTCTGATCCGCAATGGAAGTGATCAGCGATGCTGCCGCACCGATCTTTTCAATCGAAGTATTCGTCAGACGGATCTGTTCACCGATACGCGCGATTGCCTCATTCGTGCGGTCGTTGGACTCGGTCAGCTCCTGCATGGTGCTGGTCGAAGCATTTCCTGCCTGCGTCATGGTATGTGAAACATCCGTCAGACTGCCGACATTTGACACAATGTTTTCGATGACCTCACCCATCATGGCGATCTCATGCGATGCAGACTCGATCTCCTCTGCCTGTGAAACGGCACCCTTTGAGATATCCTCTACGGCGCGTCCGATCTCATCAGCGGCTGCGGAGCACTGTCCGCCCATCTGATCCAGTGAATTACCGGAGCTGTAAAGCGTATCCGAGGACTGCTTGAGTCCGCCGACGATCGCACGGAGCTTTTCGATCAGCGTCTCTAACGCTCTGCCCATCCGTCCGATCTCATCACTGCGCTTCCGTACCTTTTCGTCAACCTCGATCGACAGCTTACCGGTCGAAAGCTGCTCCAGTGTCGCCGAAGTGGACACCAGCGCGTTGCTGACTGCATTTGCAAGGGTATATCCGATCGCACTGCACAGCAACAGCACGATCACGGACACAGAAAGCATGATAGTGAGCTTTTTATTGATAAAGCTCTTGACATCCGCACACGGTCTGCCCGCAAACACGGCACCGACCACGGTTCCGTCCGTATTGGTCAGCGGCACATAGGCAGCGTAATAATCCACGCCCTGCACCTGTATGTCATTCGTCAGATAGTTCTCGCCGCCACACAAAGTCTCCCACACATCCGCATCGATCTGTGTATCCGTCGCACGCGAACCGTCCTCCTTCGCGATCGTCGTTGCGACACGCGTATCGCCCCAGCAGATCGTGACATCCACATCCGAATTTGCTACAAAAATATCCACAACCTCCGGTGTTGAAATAAGATTGGTCTCACCCTTGTAGATCGCACCGTCATCGCCTCGCGTAAAATCGCCTGCCACTGCATCATAGCCACCGCGGATCGCGTCTGCACACAGCACGAGTCCGTCGATCATCTCCTGCTGCATACCATCCAGCATGCCATTGTACGCTACGATCACCGTAAATACCATGGTGATCAGCGCCGGCAGGGTCGTAAGGGATTGCAGCTTATAACGGATGCTGTTCATCAGATTCGCTTTTTGTTTCTTTCCTGTGCGTTCTTTTTTCACTGCCATCAGTCTGTGCCCTCCTCACTGCTCTGCGCGGTGTTTTTTCTCCGTCCGTCTGTCATTGCGACATCCTCCTTTGTTGATTATAACTGTGTCTCCACAAAAATGTCATAGATGGAACGGATCGCGCGCTCGAAATCATCATTGCTCACTCCAATGATGATGTTCAGCTCACTGGATCCCTGATCGATCATCTTGACATTGATCTGTGCATGTGCAAGTGCAGAAAAGATCCGTCCTGCCGTTCCGCGCGTAGACTTCATACCGCGTCCGACAACGGCTACCAGTGCGAGATCTCCCTCGATCTCGATCGTATCCGGCTCTGCATATTTATGGATGGCAGACAATACCTGCTGCTCCTTGCCCTCAAAATCACTTCGCTGTACAAAAACGGTCATCGTGTCGATACCGGACGGCATATGCTCGATGGAAATGTCGTGATCCTCAAATGCCTGCAGCACCTTCCGGCAGAAGCCGACCTCGGAATTCATCATATCCTTATCCACATTGACCGCAACAAAATCGCGAAGTCCTGCAATACCCGTGATCGTATACTCCGGCTGGTGACACGTGCTCTCCACGATCATCGTGCCCGGCTCCTCCGGTGCATTGGTATTTCGGATGTTGATCGGAATACCCTCCTTGCGCACGGGGAAAATGGCATCCTCATGCAGCACGCCTGCGCCCATGTAGGACAGCTCGCGAAGCTCCTTGTAGGTGATCGTATGGATCACGGCAGGATTATCAATGATCCTCGGATCTGAAACAAGAAAGCCGGATACATCCGTCCAGTTCTCGTAGATCGTCGCATGAACGGCACGCGCCACGATCGAGCCTGTGATGTCTGAACCGCCGCGTGAAAACGTGTGGATCGCTCCGCTCTCCTTTGCGCCGTAAAAGCCCGGAATGACCGCACACTCCACACTCTCCAAGCGTTTTCCGAGGATCTCATTCGTCTTATCTGATAGGAAGTTTCCCTCCTCGTCAAAAAAGATCACCTCCGCCGCATCTATAAATTCGTAGCCGAGATATGCCGCCATAATGATGCCGTTTAAGTATTCGCCGCGGCTCGCCGCATAATCGATACCGGCTTTCTTTTTGAAATTATCTGAAATGACCGCAAACTGGTCATCCAGTGACAGGGTAAGATCCAATCCCTTGATGATCGAATCGTAACGATCCTTGATCTTTCCGAGCTTTCCTGCAAACTCCTTCCCTGACTCTGCGATGCGGTAGCACTCGTAGAGCATATCCGTAACCTTGGTATCCTTGGCATTCCGCTTGCCCGGTGCACTCGGAACGACATATCGTCTCTGCTCATCCGCGCGTATGATGGCACCTACCTTCTTGAACTGTTCGGCACTCGCCAGAGAGCTTCCGCCAAATTTCACTACCTTAACCATTTTCACATTTCTCCTTCGATCGATCTTTTCTAAACTCTTTATTTTTTATCTATTATTTCCATGATACTATATCTTGTATGAAAAATCCATGGAAAATACTATCTTTTTTCATTTACCGTCAAAAAATAACAGTAAATTGCCGCCTACACCAGCGCATCATCCGGTATCACGACCACCTGCCCCTTGGCTAACGTCTGTTTCACATCGATCAGACGCTGATTTTCCGAGCCGCGGAACTTTAACGTGATATTTTTCTGCTCTGCCACAAATTCACCATCCACGAGCACGTCGATCATGGACAGGATCTCATCCGTGATCTCGATCCGCGCGCGGCTCTCCTCCAGCAGCTCTTTGTCCAAAAGATAGCCGGAATAAACCCATATCGTTTTATTCGGGTAGTTTTCGCGAATCGCGTGATACAGCGGCAGAAGTGCGCGCTGATTGGATGGCTCAAAGGGTTCTCCGCCAAGCACGGTGATCCCCTGTATATATGCAGGCTCCAGTGCCTCCATGATCTCACCAAATACCTGATCGGTATATTCCTCCCCATACTGAAAGCTCCACGTTTCCGGATTGAAGCAATCCTTGCAGTGATGGGTACAGCCGGATACGAACAGAGAGACGCGCACGCCGGGTCCGTTTGCGATATCCGTTTTTTTCAATGCTCCGTAGTACATGTTTCCGAATCCCCTGACTTTTGATCTAACATAGGATCCCGTGCATTTCTCCGAAATCCCATGTCATATAAAATCAGTGTATCAGTTTCATCTCTTTGATGCAAGCGATTGACAGATATTTTATTTTCCGCTATTATGTTACTGTAAAGCGTCAAAGTGTCGGAGCGGTATCCCGATCCGCATATTCCGGCTCTGCGATTTACGATAAAAAAATTATCAATCAAATGAATGGAGAATACATATGAGCTTCAACTATCTGCGTCAGCTCCCCTCCCCCGGAGAGATCAAGATCCAGTATCCGCTGGAGGCACGGCTGGCAGAAATCAAAAAATCACGCGATCAGCAGATCCGCGACATTCTGACCGGAAAGGACAACCGTTTTCTCGTGATCATCGGACCCTGCTCGGCGGACAGCGAGGATCCGGTCTGCGAATACGTCAGCCGGCTCGCGCGCGTACAGGAAAAGGTCAAGGATCGTCTGCTCCTGATCCCGCGCATCTACACGAACAAGCCGCGCACGACCGGTGAGGGCTACAAGGGCATCGCATCCCAGCCCGATCCCGAAAAAGCGCCGGACATGATCGCAGGACTGATCTCCGTCCGCAAAATGCATCTGCGCGCCATCAGCGAAAGCGAACTGACACCCGCGGACGAGATGCTTTATCCCGAAAACTGGGAGTACGTTTCCGACCTGCTCTCCTATGTGGCGATCGGTGCGCGCTCCGTTGAGGATCAGCAGCACCGTCTGACCGTCAGCGGCTTTGATGTCGCTTCCGGCATGAAAAACCCGACGAGCGGCGATTTTTCCGTAATGTTAAATTCCGTCTATGCGGCACAGCACGCGCACCACTTCACATTCCGCGGCTACGAGGTCGAAACGACCGGCAATCCGCTGACGCACGTTGTCCTGCGCGGTGCCGTCAGCAAGCACGGAAATACCGTTCAGAACTATCACTATGAGGATATCATACGGCTTGCAGAAATGTACGAGGAGCGCGATCTCGTCAATCCCGCAGCCATCATTGATGCCAACCATTCCAACTCCGGCAAAAAATACGAGGAGCAGGTGCGCATCGTAAAAGAGGTCATGCACAACCGTCAGATCTCGACCGACATCCATCGTCTGGTGAAAGGCGTGATGATCGAAAGCTATTTAGAGCCGGGCTGTCAAAAGATCGGCGACCACGTTTACGGAAAATCCATCACCGATCCGTGTCTTGGCTGGGAGGCTTCCGAGCAGCTCATCTACCACATGGCAGAGTATTTCTAAAAAAACTTATCAGAAAAAATCGTCAAAAAAAGAAAGAGCCGCGAAGGCTCCCTGCTGGTAAAACAGTAATTCGCAATTTTCTTGGAACAGGCATGATT
>CAZERX010000135.1:0-5433 GCA_964515045.1 uncultured Eubacterium sp. | reverse complement strand
GACCTTATAGCCAGCCTTGTGCATCGCACATGCGAGAGAAGCAGTCACAAAGGACTTGCCGACTCCGCCCTTTCCGCTGACCACGCCGATCACCTTTTTTATGGACGAATACTTATTCAGCTCCTCCAAAAATGAGGTCTTTTCGCCGCCGCCCTTGCTCGGACAGCCCTCACAGCTTTCTCTGGTACAGCTTGATGCGCTGCTGCAGGTTTCTTTTTCTTCGTTTGCCATTTTTATTTCTCCTTCTGTTTTCTTATTTCCTCTAAGGATTCCGTATACGGATAACGCGCGACCCCGTACTCTGTCACGATACCGGTGATCAGCTCTGCATCCGTCACATCAAATGCCGGATTAAAGACCTTCACACCCTGCGGTGCCATGCGCGTCTGATACCACATTTCCGTGACCTCTGCGGGGTCTCGCTCCTCGATCACGATATCTGCGCCGGTCGGCGTGTTCCAGTCGATCGTCGAGGTCGGCGCGCACACATAAAACGGCACGCCGTAGCGCTTTGCCACCGTTGCAACGACCGAGGTGCCGATCTTGTTCGCCGTATCACCATTCGCCGCCACACGGTCACAGCCGACAAATACTGCCTGTATTTTGCCCTGTTTCATTATCATACCAGACATATTGTCACAAAGCAACGTCACGTCAATGCCTGCGGATTGCAGCTCGAATGCCGTCAGCCGCGCGCCCTGCAGCAGCGGACGCGTTTCATCCGCATAAACGTGGAACTCATAGCCGCGCTCATGTCCGAGATAGATCGGTGCCGTCGCCGTTCCGTAACGGCTCGCCGCGAGCTTTCCCGCGTTGCAGTGTGTGAGGATGCCGTCGCCCTTCTTTACAAGTGAAAGACCATGTTCGCCGATGGCTCGGCAGATCGCGATGTCCTCCTCCTGTATCGCAACGGCTTCGCGGTGCAAGCGTTCCTTCAGCCCGGAAACGCTGCACTGCTCCGTGCGGTGTGCGGTGAGCAGCGTCTGTTCCATGCGGTTTAACGCCCACGACAGATTGACCGCCGTCGGCCGCGCGGAATCCAGATATGCTTTGTATGTGCAGAATTGCTCATAAAATTCATCAAAATCATCCGTTTGGATGCCCTTTGCCAGCAGATAGATCCCATAAGCAGCCGCAACGCCGATCGCGGGTGCACCGCGCACCTGCAGAAGATAGATGGCATCCCAGATCTCCTTTGCCGTGTGCAGCCGCAGCAGCGTGATCCGCTCCGGCAGCTTCGTCTGATCAATGATCACGAGTGCGTCATCCGCATCGTCGAGTGCCACGGTATCATAGTCAAGGATCGTCTTTTTTGTATGTTCAGTGTTTTCCGTATGTTCCATGCCTGACCGGTTCCTTTCTATTCAGATACGCTTTTCGTGAAAAAACGCGATATGAAAATTATACTCTTTTGTGAGCAGAATTTCCATATCGCGCATACATTTCTTTTTCCTATTTTCGGATTCCGGCTTTATTTCTCAGCAAGCAGCTTTTCCACACTCGCAAGCTTTACGCACAGCACGAACACCTTCGTTGCCTCCGCCATTTCCTCCGGTGAAGGGAAGGAGGGCGCGATACGGATGTTGGAATCCTCCGGATCCTTTCCATACGGATAGGTCGCACCTGCGTCCGTCAGAATGACACCGAGCTTTTTGCACTTTTCAACGATCGCCTTTGCACAGCCGGACATCGCATTGAACGAGATAAAATATCCGCCGCGCGGCTTGATCCAGCTTCCGATCTGAAGCTCTCCGAGCTCTGACTCCAGCGTATCCAGAACGGCTTCAAATTTCGGACGCAGAATGTCCGCATGCAGCTTCATATGCGCTTTCAGACCTTCGTTATCCTTGAAAAACCGTGCATGCCGGAGCTGATTGATCTTGTCATGTCCGATCGTCTGGACTGTCATCTGCGCCTGCACATATTTCAGATTGTTCAAAGAGGATGCGATCGCAGATACACCGGAGCCGGGGAAGCTGATCTTTGAGGTCGATACAAATATATAGACCATATCGGGATTTCCCGCCTTTTCACACTCCTCTAAAATGTTTAAGATCTCATCCTGCATATCCTCATACAGATGATGGATGCAGTACGCATTATCCCAGAAAATACGGAAATCCTCTGCCGCAGGCTTCAGGTTCGCAAAGCGTCTGACCACCTCGTCGGAGTATGAGATTCCGGTCGGATTGGAATATTTCGGCACACACCAGATGCCCTTGACCGCAGGATCGTTATTGACGTATTTTTCTACCAGATCCATGTCCGGTCCGTCATCATTGAGCGGGATATTGATCATTTCAATACCAAAAAACTCCGTGATCTTAAAATGTCTGTCGTAGCCGGGCACCGGACACAGGAATTTCACGCGATCCAGCTTCGCCCACGGTGTCGAGCCGTTGACTCCGCAGGTCATGGAACGGGAAACCGTATCATACATCACGTTCAGACTCGAATTGCCGCATACGACAACGTTATCCTTTGCGACACCGAGCATGTCCGCAAGGAGCTTCCGGCACTCACCGATGCCGTCCAGATCGCCGTAATTACGCGTGTCATTTCCGAGGATCGTGCGCATGTCTGAGGAGCTGTTGATCACATCCAGCATCGGCATGGACAGCGCGAGCTGTGAAAATCCGGGCTTTCCGCGTGCCATATTGAGCTGCAGTCCCTTTGCCTCAAAGGTCTTGTATTCCTCCTCCAGTGCTGCCTTTACCGTGAGCAGCTCGTCCTTACTTAAATCCTTGTATGCTTTCATCCTTGTTCCTCCTGTTCCTTTCTCCAGCGTTTTACATTATTGAGATATGCCTGTATCGTCTGTTCGTAGCCATTGTCCGACGGCTCGTAGAACCGTTCATCCGCCAGTGCATCCGGCAGATACTGCTGCGCCGCGTAGTGATGCGGATATGCATGTGCATATTTGTAGCCAACACCATGACCGAGCTTTTCTGAGGACTTGTAATGTCCGTCCTGCAAATGCGCAGGCACCGGCGGTGTCTTGGTATGCGCGACCGTATCCATCGCCTTGGATATAGCCTCACACGCCGAATTGCTCTTTGGCGCACTCGCAATGTAGCTTGCCGCCTGCGACAGTATGATCTGCGATTCCGGCATCCCGACGCGCTCCACGGCGAGTGCCGCTGCCGTCGCGACCTGCAATGCCTGCGGGTCTGCGTTGCCGACATCCTCCGACGCACAGATCATCATGCGCCTTGCGATGAATTTGACATCCTCTCCGGCATACAGCATCCGCGCGAGATAGTAGACCGCGGCATCCGGATCCGAGCCTCTCATGCTCTTTATAAACGCGGAGATCGTATCGTAATGATTATCTCCGTTTTTATCATATTTCAAAACACGCTTCTGGATACATTCCTGCGCCACGGCAAGCGTAATGTGGATCCTTCCGTCCGAATCGTCCGGCTCCGTCGTCAGAACACCCAGCTCGATCGCCGTCAGCGCCGCCCGCGCATCGCCGTTCGCGACATCCGCGAGAAATTCCTCCGCATCCGCATCCAGTACCGCGCCATAGCTTCCCATGCCCTTTTCACAGTCTGTGACCGCGCGCCGGAGGAGTGTTCGGATATCCTCCTTTGTCAGCGGCTTCAGTTCAAAAATGATCGAGCGCGACAGCAGCGCGCCGTTGACCTCGAAGTACGGATTTTCCGTCGTCGCACCGATCAGGCTGACCGTTCCGTCTTCGACGAACGGCAGCAGATAGTCCTGCTGACCCTTGTTAAAACGATGGATCTCGTCGATAAAAAGGATCGTCTTTTTGCCGTACATCCCCTGCGCGTCCTTCGCCTGCGCGATGACCTCCTCCATGTCCTTTTTGCCTGCGGCAGTCGCATTGAGCTGGACAAAGGCGGCACTCGTCGTATTCGCGATCACCCGCGCGAGCGTTGTCTTTCCTGTCCCCGGCGGTCCGTAAAAAATGACTGAGCCGAGCTTGTCCGCACGGATCGCACGGTACAGAAGCCTGTCCCGTCCGATGATGTGCTCCTGTCCGACCACCTCATCCAGCGTTGTCGGACGCATCCGCGAGGCAAGCGGTGATTCCTGCTCTTTATTTTTTTCTCTCATATAATCAAACAGATCCACCGCGCACCTCCTTTATTTTGCAATCTGAAAAACAAAAAAATTCAATTCGTGCAATCTGCACCGTCTTTACAAGCATACATGGTTTTTCCTTATTTTTCAAGTATTTTATGGCTTTTTTATTATTTTTAGAAATTTTTTATATATTTGACCAAGCCTTCGTTTTGCAGGATTCCTTTTGATGTTTATTCATTATCCATGCAAACATACGGCTTTAGTCCAGCAAAAGCTCGTCGATCGTCACAAACGTATACCCCTCTGCCCGCAGACGATCCACACACTGCAGCGCAGCCGTCACGGAGGACTCTGATGCATCATGCAGCAGGATGATACTGTTTTCCCGAACCTCGCTCACGATCCGTTGTACGACCTGCTCACTGCTCGTCGTAGCCCAATCGCGCGGATCGATATCCCACAGCACCTCTACGAGCTGTACCTGATCCTCCAGTGCTTCATTCCAGCAGCCATACGGCGGTCTGATATAGCACGGACTGACCCCGCATGCCGCTCGGATCGCCTCTGCCGTCCGATCCAGTTGCTCTGCTGCCTGCTCTGTGCTCAGTTGCCGCAGGTTGACATGCCGGTACGCGTGCACACCGATCACATGTCCTTCCTCTGATGCACGCCGGACGAGCGACGGATATTTCTCTACCTCCTCGCCCAGTACAAAAAAGGTCGCTTTCACGCCCCGCTCCTTCAGTCCGTCCAGCAGTTTCTCCGTATACTCCGGATTCGGTCCGTCGTCGAACGTCAGCGCGACCTTTTTCACGCGTTCATCTGCCTGTAACTGCGCTGCCTGCTCCTGTATGAAAGACGTTGTCTGCGCACGACCGGCAACGCTCACGATCACTGCAAGGATCGCACCACAGAGCAATGCCGATGCAAAAAGGCAGATGCCGCCGATGATCCCTGCCGCCAGTTGTTTCAGATCTTTTTTATCCATAAAAAGCGCCCGCCGACATACATTTGGTTTATTGTATGCAGCGGGCGTTTCCGCAATGACTGCGACTTATTTTCTCGCGGCGCAGAGCGCACCGTTTTCGACACGGATCAGTATCGTGTCACCGACCTTCACCTCATCTGCCAGTATCAGCCTTGCCGCCAGTGTTTCCACGGTCTTTTGCAGGTAACGCCGGAGCGGACGTGCACCGTAGACCGGATCATACGCCTGCTCGATCACAAAGGCTGCTGCCTCCGGTGTCAGCTCCACGGAAAGCTCCCGATCCGTGAGCCGTGCATTCAGATCTGCCATCAGAAGCCGGATGATGCCTGCCGTATCCTCCTTCGTCAGCGGCTTGAACAGGATCGTTTCATCCAGACGGTTCAAAAATTCCG
>CAZERX010000134.1:0-5491 GCA_964515045.1 uncultured Eubacterium sp. | reverse complement strand
ACTTGTACTCGATCTCAAAATCCTCGAACGAAAGATCATCCATGTAAATGATAAATTTATAGTTGCGGTTTTTGATCTGCGCGATCACATTCGAGAGGCTTGCGAACTGGTGCTTGTAGATCTCGATCATGCGCAGTCCCTGATCATAAAATTCGTTGACGATCGCCTTGATGCTGGTCGATTTTCCGGTACCGCTGTCGCCGAACAGCAGCACATTATTCGCCTTTCTGCCCTCCACGAACGCCTTTGTATTGTCCACGAGCTTTTTCTTTTGGATCTCGTAGCCGATGAGATCATCCAGCACGACCTGATCCATATTGTTGATCGCTTGGAATGCCACCTGCTCTGCGCCCTGCGGGCAATGCAGACGGAACGCCTTGTTCAGTCCGAACATTCCCACGCCGTAGTCACGGTAAAAGCCGGTCACACCGTCAAAAAATGCATCCGCGTCTGCGGCGGCTGCGAGGGTTCTGCTCAGTGCGCGCACCTTTTCACTGACATTTTTATTGTACATCAGCTCAGGCTTCGTGATCGCAGTATAATCCGACAGCACCGAAAAACAGTCCACGCCGAGCCGCTGCTCCAAACGGCTGAAATCATAGTGGAACAGCTCATAAAACGCTACGAAATCATTTTTTGCAAAATGATTCGCACTTGCGCCCTCGCTCGCACCGATCTTTTCACAGGTCAGACTGAACGGATTTTCATCCATGATCAGTACAAAGGTCAGATAATTCTGCCAGAGATTTTCATTGAAGCCATAGTCCGTTGCCACCTTTAGGATCCGCTTCACCTGCCGGTAAACGCGTGTCGTGAGCGCGCTGACATCTGCCGTATCACGCTCTGCCTCGGCGCAGATGTCCGCTAACTGCATCAATATACTGTCCTGCGGCATATCGCCGTACATGATCAGCCTTGATAAAATGTGATTCATCTTTATTCTCCCTTTACAACTGCGTGTGTTTTCAGATATTTGACCCACTTGTCGTAATGCTGCGCATACAGGTGTACATCGTCAAAGGTCAGCTCCTGCTGCAGCGCATGGTTTTTGTCCTCGTAAACCTCCTGAATGTTCAGATAAAAAATGTGAATGCCGTCGGTCAGCTTCGAGATCGCATAATTTTTATCGCGGATGTTCGTGTTGTTGAACACGTCATCGCTCCGATCCTTCGCAGGGCTGACACCCATGATGGACTGCACATAGATCACCGCGTCCGGCTGCCACTTGCGCATTTTTTTCAGGACATCCTTATACGCATCCTGAAAACGCTCCGTGCCGCCGGTCCCCAGCTCGTTGATCCCGACCATCAGATAGATCTTTCCATAGCTGTAATGCTGCAGCATGTAGCTGACGGACACCTTTTTTCCGGTCTTTTTATCCTCGACAAATTGATCGTCCAGTAAATTATACACGGTCAGACCGGTTTTTGCAAAAAATTCTGCGTTGTCCAGTCCGGAATAATCGTGCATACCGACGATCCGCGAATCACCGATGAACACCGCATCGTCAAAATAGCTCTTTTTGACCTTCTGATACGCATACGCCGTCGTCTGTGGGATCTTGCCGGGGTCTGAATAATACGGGGAATCCGTTTTCGTTTTCTGATATTTCACATACTCCGGCCGGATCTTTTCCGGCTTCGCATCCGCGGTCTCCTGCGGCTCTGCGGTCTCCTGCTCCGGCTCGTTCTCATTTTCCTGCTCCGCCTCATGCACGAACGCCTGCGCATCGAGCTGCGGCGCGCGATTGGCTGCCACCGAGCCGCTCAGCATATCCTCTCCGGCGTATAGCTGCTGCGTTTCGTCTGCCAGCCAGTCTAAGGCATCTGCCGCGTCGTTTCCATTTTCCTGTGCGTCCGTCTGCGGGATCAGCTCCGGCAGGTAATTCACCGCCGCCACTGCGCCCCAAGTGAGCAGCAGGCACAGCGCCAGCGGACATGCTTTGATTCGTTGTATCAGCTTTTTCATCGTTTGTACCTCTTTTTTTATGATCAAAAACGGAAGTATAAAAACGGGTTTGACGCTCCGCGGTGTATTTCATACACGGAAAACCAGAATATCGCAAGGCTTGCGACCACCAGAAACCCTTTTCCCTTGTATCTGTGATATACGCGCACCGGAAACCATGTAGACATCAGTGCGCAGAGTGCGAACAGCCAGCCGTATTCCCGCACATAGCGGAGCAACTGTTCCCCGCCGACGAGCACGGGTGCGGCGTGGATACCGACCAGTTGCCCGAGATAGACGAGTAGCTGCGACAGATCCGTGATCTCAAACACCATCCAGCTCACCGGCACGAGCAGCCACACATACAGCCGTCCGACGGCGGCGTGGCGCTCCAAAAATGCACCGTAAACATACTTTTCCAGTACGAGCAGCACAAAAAAACCGATGCCCCACAGCACAAAATTCCAGCTCGCGCCATGCCAGAGTCCGGTCAGCGCCCACACCACAAAAAGATTTCGCATGGTGCGGATACTGCCCCGCCGGTTGCCGCCCAGCGGGATATACACATATTCGCGGAAAAAGCGTCCGAGCGTGATGTGCCAGCGTCTCCAAAATTCGCTGATGCTGTGCGACATGTACGGCACGGAAAAATTTCTCGGAATGCGAAAGCCGAGCAGTGCGCCGAGTCCCATCGCCATGAGCGAATACCCCCAGAAATCAAAATAGATCTGAAAGGTGAAGGCGAGTGCACCCATCCACGCGACCGGTGTGGAGATCGACGAAAAACCGATGCCCTGCACCTGATTCCAGAAAATGCCGATCTTGTTCGCCAGCAGCACCTTCGCACCCAGTCCGAGACAGAACAGCTCCAAGCCCTGCTCAAATGCCGCCGCGGTCGTTTTTCGCTGCCGGAGCTGCGCCGACACTTCCTTATATTGTACGATCGGGCCTGCGATGAGCTGCGGGAACATGCTGACATAGGTGCCGACCTCAAGCAGCGTACCGGCTTCCGTGATCGTTCCCATATAGACATCCGCCACATAGGAGATCATCTGAAAGGTGTAAAAGCTGATACCGAGCGGCAGTGCCAGTCCGAGCGCCGGCAAAAGCTCCCGATCCGCGAGCCGGTTCACGTTTTCCGCAAAAAAGTCATAGTATTTGAACAAAAACAGCGCGCCCAGATCCACGATCAGCGCAAGCACCATCCACACGCGCTGTCTGATGCGCGACTGCGGGTACTTTCTGTTTGCCGCAGCGATCCTTTTTGCCGCAAGATCATTGACCAGTATCGAGCCGATCATCAGCAGCACATACACCGGCTCGCCGACCGCATAAAAGATCAGACTCGCCAAAAAAAGGACGAGGTTCCGCCCCTTTTCGGGCATCACATAATAACAGATTAAAAACAGCGGCAAAAACCGGAAAATAAACTCAATACTGGAAAATAACATTCTGCAAAACTCCACTTATGTAAACCATATTCGTTACCGAATTTTTAGTCTACACTCTGCACACTTTAATGTCAATACTTAACTTGCAGTATTTGAAAAATCGCGCTAAAATATACTTCTAACAGTTCAGCCGCAGCCCTGCTGCGAATGGCGCGGCTGAACTGTTGGAAGCACCGCATTCTATGCAGAAATGCGATGTGCCACAAGCGCCCGCGCACACCACCCTACTACAAAAGACACCGCTTCCGCACCCCGCGTTGCACGAAGCACGATATTTTATACAAAAGGAGCAATATAACAATGAACAAAAAAGAGATCATGGAGATCAAACGCCGTCTGAAAAAAGAAGCCTGCACCTTCACCCGCATGTGCGGCTGCTATGTCGATGCAGAAAAGAACAAGGTCGTAAATTTCGGTCAGACCTTTCTGAATCTGGAGGACGAGGAATTTTACAAATATCTGGAGCTTGCCAAAAAAGTGCTCTCCGGCAACGTCGGCAACAACCTTCTGACGCTCGACATCCCGTTGGCGGAGGAAGCCGCAGGCGGCAGACAGCAGTTTCTCATGGGGCTTCGTGAAAGCCGTCTGAAAAACGAGGAGCTGATGGATCGCTTTTACGATCTCGTCATTGAAAACTATGACTACGCCGGCAATTATCTGATCCTCGTATTCCACGATGCCTACGATGTCATGACGCGCACCAGCGATCAGAACAAGCTGGACGAATCCGAGGAGGTTTACGAGTATCTGCTGTGCGCCATCTGTCCTGTCGCACTCTCAAAGCCCGGACTCGGCTACCGCGCAGATGAAAACCGCATCGGTCCGCGCATCCGTGACTGGGTCGTATGCGCGCCGGACACCGGCTTTGTATTCCCTGCCTTCAACGACCGTACCACCGACATCCATTCACTCCTTTTCTATACAAAGGATACGAAGGAGCCGCACTCCGAATTTATGGAAAACGGACTGGGCTGCGGCAGCAAGCGCACCGCGACCGAGCAGAAAAACCTTTTTACACATATCGTAAAGCACGCACTCGGCGACGATGACGAAAACAGCAGCGAGGTACTGCTCGATCTGCAGCAGAAAATGAGTGATTACGTCGAGGAGCAGACCGTGTTCGTTGACGAGGAGACCGGCGTGATCTTAGAGGGTGACGAGCTGGCAAAGCTGATGAGTGACACCGGCATTTCCGATGATGCCGCCGCCACGATCCAAGAGGCATACACCAAAAATTTCAGCAACCAGCTTCCGGAGGTCAACCAACTGATCGACCCGAAAACGCTCGAAGCAAACGCCCGCATCCGCGAGGAGGAGGAGCTTCGTGCACAGGTCGAGGAATTAAAGCAGCAGGTCGCTTATCATCAGTCTGCCGCATCCGACGACGAGAGCGGCTACGACGACAATATCAAAACCTACGATGTCGTGCTCCGCGTGAAGCCGGAAAAGGTCTCCCAGATCAAATCACAGATGATCGACGGACAGAAATGCCTTGTCATCCCGATGGAGGAGCACGAGCACGCTGCCGTCAACGGCGTAAATACAACAGTATAAGAATATCACGGCAAAAGCTCCGGCGCATACACGCACCGGAGCTTTTTTATCATTTATTCTGGATCGAATAGGTCGGGACCATATCCTGTATCACGGATCGGATGTCCGCCGGTTCCTGCTCGACATAAGCCTTCAGCTCCTGTAACTGCGACAGGAAACGCTCCTCGTCAAACTCGATCGGTTTTCCGATATGGATCATCTGATTTTCCGTATTCTGCAAGCCTTCCTCCTCCATGAGCATTTCCTCATAGAGCTTTTCGCCGGGGCGAAGCCCCGTAAACTCGATCTTGATATCCTCATCCGGCTTGTGTCCGGACAAAAGGATCAGATTTTTCGCGAGATCTAAGATCTTTACCGGCTCGCCCATATCGAGCACAAAGATCTCGCCGCCCTTCGCATAAGCGCCCGCCTGCAGAACGAGCGACACCGCCTCCGGTATCGTCATAAAATACCGGATGATATCCGGATGGGTCACCGTCACCGGCCCTCCCTGGGCGAGCTGGTTTGTGAAAAGCGGGATCAGGCTGCCGTTTCGTCCG
>CAZERX010000133.1:0-5578 GCA_964515045.1 uncultured Eubacterium sp. | reverse complement strand
CAAGGGCTTATAGCCAGCGTCTCGAGCCACCCATTTTATGGGTGGCGGCGACTTTTCAGATATGTTATAATATTGCAGATAAATAGGATGAAACACAGGATGGAGGGTAAAGATGTTTAACATGGTAGTAATTTCAAATCTGTCTGCTTCGACCCTGCAGGCGATCGGGTGGCTGGCGCTGCTCATTATCCTGCTGGTGATCGAATTTGCGACGGTAGGACTCGCGACGATCTGGTTTGCGGGCGGCGCGCTGGTGGCGTTTGTGCTGGCAGCGATGAATGTGAATTTTTGGATACAGGTGATCGTATTTCTGCTGTTGTCACTGGTTCTGCTGTTTTTCACGCGTCCGTTTGCGGTCAAATATATCAATTCTCGCAGAACGCGCACGAACAGTGAGGAGCTGATCGGTCAGACCGTAAAGGTCACCCAGCGTATCGACAACCGCTCTGCGGAAGGACAGGTATTCGTGAATGGTCTGGAGTGGACGGCGAGAGCCGTGTCAGATGATCAGATCATCGAGAACGGCGCGCTGGTAACGGTCATCCGTATCGAGGGTGTCAAGCTGATCGTTGAACCGGCTCAGGAGGTGCAGGCATAGCTATGGCGTATGTATATCTGATACGCCACGGCAGGACGGAAGGAAATATGCAGCACCGCTACGTCGGACGCACGGACGAGGAGCTGTGTGCCGATGGGATCGCAGAGGTTTGTGAACAAAAAGAATGGTTCATGCGTCAGTTATCCACAGATGGGACGGACGTATGCCGGATGACTGTTTATATCAGTCCGATGAAGCGCTGCAGGCAGACTGCGGCGCTTTTGTTCCCTCAAGCGGCACCGATCGTCTGTGAGGAGCTTCGGGAAATGGACTTCGGGGCGTTTGAGTATAAAAATTATGAGGAGCTGAGCGGGGATCCGCGTTATCAGACCTTTATCGACAGCGGAGGAGCGACGGATTTTCCGGAAGCTGAGCCGCAGACGGCTTTTCGGGAGCGCATCGTGCAAGGTTTCGGTCACTGCATCCAAGGTCTGTCAGAGTCAGCACACACGGATACGCCACTCGTCTTTGTCGTGCACGGCGGCACGATCATGTCTGTGCTGGAGCATTATGCCGTGCCGCATCGGGCATATTTTGACTGGCAGTGCGCGCCGGTGAGCGGTTTTCGGGCGGAGACGGTGCAGACGGAGCAGGGTATCTTTTTGAAAAATGTGACGCGTATACCGTGACGAAAAGCTGTTTCCTAGACAAATCGCAGCATTTGTATAGCAGAATTGAACAACATTTTCGCATTGCATATTCTACAATCCAAGATCCTTTTGTATACTTCACTGTAAGAGTAAAGCACTATGTGCAGGATCTTACGAGAGAGATTCTTTTTTAACAAAATGATAAGAAAAAGGAAGTTGAGGTAGCATATGGGCAGTATCACACAGTCTATGGAGCGGAAAGCGTTCAGTCTGGCGATCGACGGAACGCTGAAGCATATCAATAAAGATCGCGAGAAAGGTCTTCTGCAGATCCTTGACCTGACGCAGAAGCTGATGGGGGATAATTTCGGGCAGGAAGCCTATGAGGGTGCGAAAAAGCTCATCACGGATCCGGAGAGTAAGTGGATGCGTTATGTCAACCGCCTACTCGATGAGACAGATCCGCACGTGGCAAAGATGACCGCATTAAATCTCGGTTATCAGGCGGCATTTCAGGGCACAAAGACGATCCGAAGGATGCGTGAGGTGCATAAATGCAATATCCCGTGGCTGATCCTGATGGATCCGACGAGCGCGTGCAATCTGCACTGCACCGGCTGTTGGGCGGCAGAATACGGAAATAAGCTGAATCTGACGTTTGAGGAAATGGATCGCATCGTTACTGAGGGCAAAGAGCTGGGTATTTATTTTTACATGATGACCGGCGGTGAGCCGCTCGTGCGGAAGGCAGACATTATCCGTCTGTGCGAAAAGCATAACGAATGCGCGTTCCACTGCTATACGAACGGTACACTGGTCGATCAGCAGCTTTGCGACGACATGAAGCGTGTCGGCAATCTGTCCTTATCCATCAGCTTAGAGGGCTTTGAGGATGCGAATGATTTCCGGCGCGGTGACGGCGTGTATAAGAAGGTGCTTGACGCGATGGATCTGCTGCATGAAAACGGACTGATCTTTGGAAATTCCGTCTGCTACACGTCAAAGAACATGATGTCTGTCACGAGTGATGAGTTCTTTGACCTGCTGATCGAGCATGGAAGCCGTTTTGCATGGTATTTCCATCTGATGCCGGTCGGCATGAACGCGTCACCGGAGCTGATGCCGACGAAGGAGCAGCGTGAGTACATCTATCACCGGATCCGCGAGGTGCGCGGCATGACCGGCGGCAAGGAGATCTTTGTTATGGATTTCCAGAACGACGGTGAGTATGTCGGCGGCTGTATCGCGGGCGGTCGAAATTATTGTCATATCAATCCGAACGGCGATGTAGAGCCGTGCGTATTTATCCATTATTCCGGCGCGAACATCCGCGAGAAGTCGCTGCTGGAATGCTTAAAGCAGCCGCTCTTTATGGAGTACCGCAAGGGTCAGCCGTTCAACGATAACATGCTGCGTCCCTGCCCGATGTTGGAGAATCCGGAGCTTTTGGTCGAGATGGTGCACCGCAGCGGCGCACATTCGACGGATGTGGAGCAGAAAGAGCCGGTAGAGCATCTGTGTGAGAAATGCAGGGAATATGCGGACAACTGGGCACCGACGGCAGAAAAGCTGTGGAGCTGCAGCCACTTTACGAAAAAGGGCTATGTGAACTTTGCAAGCAAAGAGGAAAAAGAGTCGCTCTGATGCTCGGAGCAGACGGCTCATCATAACAGGAAACGCAGGACAGGGTATGTTCTGCGTTTTTTGCGTTACAATAAAAGGAATGAAAGGATAACAGAAAATGGTGCTATTCAGAGATCTTTTTTTATGATAAGATTGAAAAAGATTGTAGATGGGAGAACTGACATGTTATTAACAGGAAGCGGCGGTGAACGCCTGCTTTGTGAACAACTGGAGGAACAGACGCTCCGGCTGTGCCGCGTTTTCGGGTCATTAGACACCCTGCGGTTGCCGGAGGAGGTCGATGGGCGGCGGATCACCGTGATCGGGGCGTACTGCTTTGCTAAGAGCGGTCATTTGTCCGAGGCGCTTGCAGAGGAAGTGCAGAAAGCCGGACTTGGCGACGGAACGACACCGGCAGAGGGCGCGCTCCGTCCGCTGAATGGTGAATATCTGCAGGAGCTTACGCTGCCGGACAGCGTGACCTGTCTGGAAACATATGCGTTTTATAATTGCCGCAGGCTGCGGCGGCTCACGGTCGGAGCGGGGCTTCGGGAGATCCACAGTGATGCCTTTATGAACTGCCGTGCACTGCACACGCTCATTGTGCGAGCGTCAGCGGACGATGTGAGCGGATTGCCGTTTTTGCTGAACCAACTGACGGCGGAGCTTACCGTATCCTTTGAGGCGGAGGACAGACCGCCGGTGCGGCTTTTGTATCCGGAATATACGGAAAGCTATGAGGAGATCGGACCGGCGCATATTTTCAGCCTGCATGTAGAGGGCGAAGGCTATCGCGCGCGAAAACAGTTCGTGAACGGAAAAACGGATTTTTCCGGCTACGATGCCGTGTTCGACAAGGCGTGCAACGAGGAGCAGTTTTTAACGCTTATGAAAATGGCACTTTACCGCATGGAATATCCGTATGCGCTGTCTGCGGAGGCGCGCGCACGGTACGAGGCGTACATTGCCGCGCATGAGTGTGAGGTGATGGAGCAGCTCGTCGAGGCGCAGGATGAGGAGACATTGCGGCTTCTGTGCAGTCGGACGTTCATTTCAGATGCTGCCGTGCAGGCAGCGGTGATACGGGCGGTATCGCTTGGCTGGACACGCGGAGCGGCAGGGATCATACGCTGGAGGAACCGTGATGCACGCTGAGACACAGACGGAATGGGAATGCCGCATGTTCGGCAAAATACTGGATTATCTGCGGGACGAGCTATGCATTGATCTTCCGTATCTGGAACGTGCGCTCGCAGCGCTCACGCCGGAGGGGAATGAGCGGCTGACTGCCTTTGCGACGGAGGGGATCCATCTGTATTTTCCGCCTGCGCATTATGTGTCGCTGTTTCGGGAAAATGAGCTGTTCCTGCGGCGCGCATATCTGCATACGGTACTTCACTGTCTGTATGCGCATCTCTGGCAGCGGAACGGCAGGCAGGAGGCGCGCTGGAATCTGGCGTGTGACATTGCGGTGGAATATCTGATCGACGGCTTTGACCAACCGTCTACCCGACGTTTGCTGAGCTGGAGCAGACAACAGTTTTATGTGAAAATGGAGGAACAGCACATTTTTTCCGCGGCAGGCATCTATGAGCTGCTTCTTTCGGAAAAAGACGAATACTGTGCACGGCTGGCGGGAGAATATTATTGTGACGATCACGCGCTGTGGGGCGAAACGAAAAAGAAAAATCCCATGCCAAACCAGCCGGATACGTCCGACGATGCGCAGAAAAAGTGGCAAAAGATTGCGCGGCAGGTGCGGTTTCAGAAGGAAAAAGCAGAGCAGAGCGAGGATGCGGCAGCCGCAGCCTTAAAGGAAGCCGTGAGGGAGCAGCGCAGGCATCGCAGCTATCGGGATTTTCTGAAACGGTTTGCGTCCTTCCATGAGGAGCTTCGGAGTGATCCGGATACGTTTGATCTGAATTTTTATACCTATGGACTTTCGGTGTACGGCAATCTGCCGCTGATCGAGCCGGTGGAAACGCGTGAGGAGCGGCGGATCCGCGAATTTGTCATCGCGGTGGATACGAGCTACTCGACGAGCGGTGAGCTGGTGCGTGGATTTTTGCAGGAAACATTGCACATTTTATTGGAGGAGCACGCCTTTTTTACCACGGTAAACGTGCATCTGATCCAGTGTGATGATACCGTGCAGGACGATCTCGTGATCCGCAGTGCGGCAGAAGCGTCCGCGCGGATGGCATCGTATGAGATCCGCGGTGGCGGAGGAACGGATTTTCGGCCGGTGTTTTCCTATGTGGAACAGCTCCGCGCATCGGGTGAGCTGCGAAATCTGGGCGGATTGCTTTATTTTACGGACGGAAACGGCACCTATCCGGCGAAAAAACCGGATTATCCGTGTGCTTTTTTATATTTGGATGATTATGAGGAGCAGGCTGTACCGTCGTGGGCGATCCGCCGCAGACTGGACGAAGCGGACGTGACGCAGGGAAAGCAGGCAGTTAGGAGGAAACAGACATGAATATCGCGCAGGCAAAGGATGAGATCAGGCATACCGTGCAGGCGTATCTGGCAAAGGATGCCGACGGCGCATACCGCATACCGTCAGTCAGACAGCGGCCGATCCTTTTGATCGGACCGCCGGGCATCGGAAAAACGCAGATCATGGAGCAGATCGCGGCTGAGTGCGGTGTCGGACTGGTGTCGTATACGATCACGCATCATACGAGACAGAGTGCGGTCGGTCTGCCGATGATCGCGAATGAGGAATACGAGGGCACGACCTACGCGGTCACGGAATACACGA
>CAZERX010000132.1:0-5589 GCA_964515045.1 uncultured Eubacterium sp. | reverse complement strand
CCTCCCTTGTCATTGCCGATATGTCCGGTGAAAATACGCGGCAGATCATCCTGCGCGGCGGCAGAGGCGGACTCGGCAACCAGCATTTTGCAACATCAACGATGCAGGCACCGAAATACGCACAGCCCGGACAGGAAGCCGTAGAGCTTGAGGTTTTACTTGAGCTTAAAGTGATCGCTGATGTCGGTCTGGTCGGCTTTCCGAATGTCGGAAAATCCACTTTCCTGTCCCGCGTGACGAATGCACAGCCAAAGATCGCAAATTACCATTTTACGACCTTAAATCCGAATCTCGGTGTGGTCGATATGGGCTGGGGCGACGGCTTTGTGATCGCCGATATCCCCGGACTGATCGAGGGTGCGTCAGAGGGCATCGGACTCGGACACGAATTCTTAAAGCATGTACAGCGCTGTAAGGTGCTCGTTCACATGGTAGATGCCGCTTCGGTCGAAGGACGTGATCCGATCGCGGACATTCACGCCATCTGTAAGGAGCTTGAAGCCTTTGACCCGAAGCTCTTAGAAAAACCGCAGCTCATTGCCGCAAATAAGATCGATGCATTTTATGAGGGCGAAAATGAGACGATCGCAGCACTCCGCAGTGAATTTGAGCCGAAGGGCTGGACGGTCTACCCGATCTCCGCGGTCAGCGGTGCAGGCTTAAAGGAGCTGGTCAGTGCGATCAAGCAGTTGCTGGATTCGATGGATGATACACCGGTATTTTATGAGCAGGAATACTTTCCGGAGCTTCATGTCTTTGAGAATGAACCGTTTACCGTCAGCTATGATGCGGAGCAGGATGAATATGTCGCTGAGGGTCCGAAAATTGAAAAAATGCTCGGCTACACCAATATCGAATCCGAAAAAGGCTTTTTATTTTTCCAGCGCTTCTTAAAGGAGCAGGGCATCTTAAAGGAGCTGGAGGAGCTTGGCATTCAGGACGGCGATACCGTTCGTATTTACGGACACAGCTTCGATTATTACAAATAAATGGGAGGACAGCCATGAATTTTACGAGCAAACAGCGATCCTATCTGAAAAGTCTTGCCAGCACGCAGGATGCCATTTTTCAGATTGGGAAAGCGTCCATTACACCAACGATGATACAGGCGATCGACGACGCGATCGAAAAACGTGAGCTGATCAAGCTGTCCGTGCTGAAAAACTGCATGGATGACCCGCATGAGCTTGCAACGATCGTTTCCGAGCGCACACATTCCGATGTCGTGATCGTCATTGGAAAAAAGATCGTTTTATACCGTCCGAACCGGAAAAATCCAAAGATCGTACTTCCGAAATAAGGGAGGATCAGCATGAAAAAGATCGGCATCATGGGCGGAACCTTTAACCCGATCCACAACGGACACCTGCTGATCGCAGAAAATGCGTTTGAGCAGCTTGCGCTCGATGAAGTGCGCTTTATACCAACCGGCAGATCACCGCATAAGCAGGATCAGACAGTTTTAGACGGCAGACACCGCTTGCGGATGGTCGAGCTTGCGATCGCAGACCGCGACGGCTTTGTGGCGGATGACTGCGAGCTGCGCTCTGATGTGCTCAGCTATTCATATCTGACGCTTGAGCAGCTCAGACAACGGGAGCCGGACGCAGAGCTTTATTTTATCATGGGCGGCGATTCCCTGCGGGATTTCAAAAGCTGGCGGAATCCTGCGCGTATCTGTGCCTGCGCAGCGCTTGCTGCCGCGGTTCGCGATGCCTGTGACGTGGAACGGCTGACAGAGTACGCGTCAGAGCTTTCACGTCTGTATCATGCAAAGGTACACCTGATACAGACCCCGAATCTGTCCGTAAATTCCAGTGAGATCCGCGCACGTGCGGCGGCAGGACGGACGATCCGCTATCAGGTGCCGGAAACGGTACGCGCCTACATCGCAGAACACCGGCTGTATGAGCCTGCTGCACACTGATCAGTAAAGGAATGGAATGAAAATGACGGAACAGCTACTTGAACTACAGAAAAAAATGCAAAAGAAGCTTGATACCGGACGGTTTGAGCATACGTTAGGTGTCATGTATACGGCTGCGGCACTGGCAATGCGGCATGGAACGGATCTTGATGCGGCAATGCTCGCCGGACTGCTCCATGACTGTGCAAAATGCTATACGGATGAGAAAAAATTCGAGCTATGTGAAAAATATCATGTGTCACTGACCGAATTTGAGCGGAAAAATCCGGCGCTGATCCATGCAGGACTGGGGGCAGTGCTCGCAAAGGAAAAATATGATGTCAATGATCCTGCCGTATGTGATGCGATCCGTACACACACGACCGGAGCACCGCAGATGACACCGCTCCAGCAGATCGTATTTATCGCTGATTATATCGAGCCGCATCGGGATCGTGCAAAGAATCTGACTGCGATCCGGCAGACGGCATTTAAGGATCTGGATCGGGCGTGTGCCATGATCCTGAGCGATACCTTAAATTATTTATCCGGTTCACCCAAAACCGTTGATCCGATGACGCAGAAAACCTATGATTATTATATCGAAAAGACAGGAGGACATGGAAATGACAGATAGTGCAAAATTCGCTAAGATCGCCTATGAAGCATTGGCTGACAAAAAAGGTGAAAACATCAAGATCATCGACATCAGTGAGATCTCACCCATTGCAGATTACTTTATCATTGCCGACGGAAGCAATCAGAACCAACTGCAGGCGATGTGTGATGCCGTGGAGGAGGATCTGTACAAGGCAGGCTGCAGTCTGCGCCAGACAGAGGGAAACCGCAATTCCACATGGATCCTCATGGACTATGGCGATGTGATCGTCCATGTATTTTCAAAGGAGGATCGGCTGTTTTATGATCTCGAGCGGATCTGGACAGACGGAAAAGAGGTTGCCGTTTCGGAGCTGTAAGACAAGAAATAAAAGAGTTCAAAAAAGCATGTGTCATTTTTGCACATGCTTTTTTCGCGTCATCAAAAATCTGCCTAAACCTGCCTAAAAGAACCGGAATACGCCGAATACCTTGCCGAGTACCTCACAATGATCCACGATGATCGGATCCATCGTATCATTTTCCGGCTGCAGACGGTAGTGACCGTTTTCCTTATAAAAGGTCTTGACCGTAGCAGAGTCGTCTACGAGTGCCACGACCATATCGCCGTTTTTCGCATCCGGCTGACGCTGTACGAGCACCGTATCGCCGCTCATAATGCCGGCATTGATCATACTTTCACCCTTCACCTTCAGCATGAAGGTCTCTGCATTCGGCATATATTCCGCAGGGATCGGGAAATAATCACGGATGTTCTGCTCCGCGAGGATCGGTTCACCCGCAGCCACCTGACCGACGATCGGAACATTCACGACCTCGCGCCGTGTCAGATTAAAATCATCATCTAAGATCTCGATCGCACGCGGCTTGGACGGATCGCGCCGGATGTAGCCGTTCTTTTCGAGTGTCTCCAGATGGGAATGCACGGACGATGTAGACTTGAGCTTCACTGCCTCGCAGATCTCACGGACGGCGGGCGGATAGCCGCGCATCAGGATCTCCTGCTTGATATACTCTAAGATTTCCCGCTGTTTATCACTGATCTTGCCATTTGCCATAAAATAGGACCCTCCATTACACAATGCTTCTTTTCTGATATTCTCATTCAAGTGTAACATAGCTGTATGGAAAAATCAAACATATATTCCGAAAATTTGTTCGATTTTTCAGTTGACAAACGTGCGTTCGGGTGCTATATTTGTAATTAGAACAGTTGTTCGAAAACAAACGTTTGCACGAGCGGAGGGCACACTTATGAAAAAAGTGAAAAAAATAATGAGAGCTGACAGATGGATGATACCGGTGCTTGCAGTAGCAGTGATCCTTGCGGCAGTTTTCGCATTCAGCACGGTTACGTCCGCAGGAGATACACAGGCGGCACAGCGCAGTACGGTCATGACCTATGAGAGCGTCCGTATTTCCGGTGGAGACAGCCTTTGGAGCATCGCACAGGAATACCACGGCATGATGGATACCTCTGATTATATAGACGAAATAAAAGCGCTGAACGGGCTGTCCTCAGACAGCATCCATTCTGGCGCTTACCTGCTCATACCGGTCGAGGTCGTATTGTAGACCTTCTGGCGTATGATCCGTTTTATTCCTGCGGCTTATCGCGGAGCTGTACCACACGTCCCGCCATACGGCGGCGTTCATCTGCCTGTGCCGCGTAATGCTTTCTGGTCGTATTGACATCCTTATGACCGAGCACATCTGCGACGAGATAGATATCACCGGTTTCCTGATAGAGTGTCGTGCCGTAGGTACTGCGGAGCTTATGCGGAGTGATATTTTTTACCGTGGTGATCAGCCTTGAGTATTTCTTAACGAGATTTTCCACGGAACGCACCTGTAGCCGTTTTCGCTGCATGGACAGAAAGAGGGCGTTTCCGTGTCCCTCGGCGGCTTCGATCTTTTCACGCTCCTCCAGATAATCGAGCAGTGCGTCTGCCACCTCGTCACCGAAATAAACAACAACCTCAGCGCCGCCTTTGCGGTGGATCTTTATTCCGTTATTCTTGAAATCGAGATCGTCAATATCCAGTCCGACGCATTCGGACACACGGATACCGGTACCGAGCATCAGTGTCATGATCGCAAGATCCCTTAATTTGGTCTGCTCGTGATACAGCTTCTGGCGCTCGGTGAGCTTTTCGCCGGATTCCACCTGATCGAGCAGCAGCGCGACCTCATCCACATCCAGTCGGGTAATGTTTTTTTCATGGATCTTTGGAGTGGATACGAGTGCCGGCGGATTCTTTTCGATCAGCTCCTTTTTGAAAAAATAATTGTAAAGACTGCGCAGACTTGCCAGCTTGCGCGCGATCCCGCGCTCATCATTGGTATGCTCCACACCGTTTTTCTCATAATATTTCAGATAGGAGAGATACTCTTCAATATCAAGTGCTGTGATATCATCCAGCAGTGAGAGCGGATATTCACAGATATCGGTTTTATGATATACCGGATTGTTATCATGGACATATTCAAAAAAGATGCCGAGATCATAGGCATAGGCGAGTCTGGTTCGGGAGGATGTCGTAGGCTCGATCCCGACGAAATATTCCCGACAGAACTTCGGCAGGAGCTGCATCTGCTCCCGCAGCCGCACGGCATTCGTGATATTTACTTTTTCATGGTATGCTTTTTCTTTCATAATATAAGGAAGCCTCGTTTGATCTGTGTTTTTGTCAGCCGCACAGCACGCGGATCCGATCTGACGGATGGGATCATCCGACTGATGCTTGTATCCTGTACGGAAAAAATGTATACTAGCAGGAGAGCGGTATCCGTTCTGCGCGTTCCTCATTTTATTTTAACGTATTTTTCCGCAGATGCAAAGTGTAAATTACCGCCCGAAAACATATCTGAAACGATACAATGAAAGGAAACTCACATGAAATTTGTAATCCAAAAGGTAACACATGCCTCTGTCCGTGTAGATCAGGAGATCATAGGAAGCATCGGAAAAGGATTTCTTGTTCTGATCGGAGTCGCAGAAACTGATACGACGGAGCTTGCAGATAAAATGATAAAAAAGCTGCTCAATATGCGCATCTTTGAGG
>CAZERX010000131.1:0-5600 GCA_964515045.1 uncultured Eubacterium sp. | reverse complement strand
TGAGTTTGACTATTCCGGTACGCAGGCATGTAAGGCGCTGCGCAAGCTCGGCTATGAGATCGTGCTGGTCAATTCCAACCCTGCCACGATCATGACCGATCCCGAAATCGCAGATGTGACCTACATCGAGCCGCTCAATGTATCGCGTCTGGAGCAGATCATCGCAAAAGAGCGTCCTGACGCACTGCTGCCGAACCTCGGCGGTCAGTCCGGACTGAACCTCTGTGCAGAGCTGGCGAACGCAGGTGTTCTGGAAAAATATAACGTTCAGGTCATCGGTGTTCAGGTCGATGCGATCGAACGCGGCGAGGATCGTATTGAGTTCAAGAAGTCTATGAACGAGATCGGTGTGGAGATGGCACAGAGCGAGGTCGCTTACAGCGTGGATGAAGCGCTGTCCATCGCAGACCGTCTCGGCTATCCGGTCGTTCTCCGTCCTGCCTATACGATGGGCGGTGCCGGCGGCGGACTCGTATATAATAAGGAAGAATTAAAGACCGTCTGTGCCCGCGGCCTGCAGGCAAGTCTGGTCGGACAGGTGCTCGTCGAGGAATCCATCCTCGGCTGGGAGGAGCTGGAATTAGAGGTTGTCCGTGATGCAGAGGGCAATATGATCACCGTCTGCTTCATCGAGAATATCGACCCGCTCGGCACACATACCGGTGATTCCTTCTGTTCTGCGCCGATGCTCACGATCTCCGAGGAGCTGCAGGCACGTCTGCAGGAGCAGGCTTACCGTATCGTCGAGTCCGTCAAGGTCATCGGCGGAACGAACGTACAGTTTGCACACGACCCTGAGTCAGATCGTATCGTCGTGATCGAGATCAACCCGCGTACCTCGCGTTCCTCTGCGCTGGCAAGTAAGGCGACCGGCTTCCCGATCGCTCTGGTATCCGCAATGCTCGCCGCAGGTTTGACCTTAAAGGACATCGAGTGCGGCAAATACGGTACGTTAGACAAATATGTGCCCGACGGTGACTACATCGTGATCAAGTTCGCACGCTGGGCGTTCGAGAAGTTCAAGGGTGTTGAGGACAAGCTCGGCACACAGATGCGCGCGGTCGGCGAAGTCATGAGTATCGGAAAGACCTACAAGGAAGCCTTCCAGAAGGCGATCCGTTCACTGGAGACCGGACGCTACGGACTCGGTCATGCGAAGGATTATGACACCAAGTCCAAGGAGGAGCTGCTGCGTATGCTCGCGCATCCGTCCAGCGACCGCCATTTCATCATGTACGAGGCACTGCGCGCAGGTGCGACCGTAGATGAGATCTATGACATCACCAAGGTGAAGCACTATTTCATCGAGCAGATGAAGGAGCTGGTCGAGGAGGAGGAAGCACTTGCTGCCAATAAGGGTCAGCTTCCCGCAGACGACGCGCTGATCTCTGCCAAGAAAAACGGCTTCTCTGACAAATACCTGAGCCAGATCCTTGAGATCCCCGAGGACGACATCCGCAACAAGCGTCTGTCTCTCGGCGTTGAGGAAGCATGGGAGGGCGTTCATGTCAGCGGCACCAAGGACAGTGCATACTACTATTCGACCTATAACGCACCGGACAAAAATCCGGTATCCGATGAAAATAAAAAGATCATGATCCTTGGCGGCGGTCCGAACCGTATCGGTCAGGGCATCGAGTTCGATTACTGCTGTGTACACGCCGCACTCGCGCTGAAAAAGCTCGGCTTTGAGACGATCATCGTAAACTGCAATCCGGAGACCGTATCGACCGACTATGATACCTCCGACAAGCTCTATTTCGAGCCGCTGACCTTAGAGGATGTACTCAGCATCTATCACAAGGAGAAGCCGCTCGGCGTGATCGCACAGTTTGGCGGTCAGACACCGTTAAATCTCGCCGCAGAGCTTGAGAAAAACGGTGTACGCATCCTTGGCACATCACCGGCTGTCATTGATCTGGCAGAGGATCGTGACCTGTTCCGTGCGATGATGGACAAATTAGAGATCCCGATGCCGGAATCCGGCATGGCTACGACCGTAGAGGAAGCGATCGCGATTGCAGGACGGATCGGCTATCCGGTCATGGTACGCCCTTCCTATGTACTCGGCGGACGCGGCATGGAGGTCGTATACGACGATGAATCACTGACCGGATACATGAATGCGGCAGTCGGCGTGACACCCGACCGACCGATCCTGATCGACCGTTTCTTAAATCACGCCTTAGAGTGTGAGGCAGATGCGATCAGCGACGGCACACACGCCTATGTTCCGGCAGTTATGGAGCATATCGAGCTTGCCGGCATCCATTCCGGTGACAGCGCGTGCATCATCCCCTCCGTACATATTTCCGAGGAAAATGTCGCTACGATCAAGGAATACACGAAAAAGATTGCCGAGGAAATGCATGTGCGCGGTCTGATGAACATGCAGTATGCGATTGAAAACGGCAAGGTCTATGTACTGGAAGCCAATCCGCGCGCATCCCGTACCGTGCCGCTCGTATCCAAGGTGTGCAACATCCGCATGGTCCCGCTCGCTACGGACATCATCACAAGCGAGCTGACCGGCAGACCGTCACCCGTACCCGCATTGAAGGATCAGAACATCCCTTACTACGGTGTAAAAGAGGCGGTATTCCCGTTCAACATGTTCCCTGAGGTTGATCCGGTGCTCGGACCCGAAATGCGTTCGACCGGTGAGGTGCTCGGACTGTCCACCTACTACGGTGAGGCATTCTACAAGGCTCAGGAGGCGACCCAGACCAAGCTGCCGCTCGGCGGTTCTGTTCTGATCTCCGTCAACCGCAAGGACAAACCGGAAGTCGCTGAGATTGCCAAGCTGTACGCTGAAGCAGGCTTCAAGATCTATGCGACCGGAAATACACACACCATCATCACCGAGGCAGGCATCGAGGCAACGCTCGTGAAAAAGCTGCAGGAGGGTCGCCCGAACATCCTCGACATGATCACCAACGGCGAGATCGATCTGATCGTCAACTCACCGATCGGCAAGGACAGTGTGCATGACGACAGCTATCTGAGAAAAGCTGCGATCAAGGCGAAGGTTCCTTATATGACGACCATCGCTGCTGCGAGAGCGACTGCAAAGGGCATCCTCTACGTGCAGAAGCACGGAAACGGAGAGGTGAAATCCTTACAGGAGATCCACACGCTGATCACCGATAAATAAATACCGCACGAAAAAGGCAGGTCAGAAGCGCCCTGCCTTTTTTATTGCCTTTTATACTGTTTTTGTTTTACAGCGTTGCGATATCCACAACGGAAAGCTCCCGCGCGCCTGCCTCCAGCGAGCTTGCAAGGGCATTCGCCGTATCTAATGAGGTGATGACATTGACACCGGTCTCGATCGCCGTCCGTCGGATCAGGAAACCGTCACGGCTCTTGTCACGTCCCTGCGTCGGCGTGTTGATCACAAGATCGATCTTATGTCCGAGCAAAAGATCCATCACAGTCGGCGACTCCTGATGGAGCTTATTGACCTTGCGTGCACGCACGCCCTGCTCCTTTAAGTATTCTGCCGTATGTCTGGTCGCATAGATCGTGTAGCCGAGCGCTTCAAAGCGTTTCGCCACCTCAGCAGCCTCCGGCTGGTCTGCCTTTTTCACGGTAATGATCATCTGCTTATGCTTCGGCAGCTCCACACCTGCGCCGAGGAACGCCTTATAGAGCGCTTCATCAAAGCTCCTTGCGATCCCGAGACACTCACCGGTGGATTTCATTTCCGGTCCGAGTGAGATCTCCGCGCCGCGGATCTTTTCAAAGGAGAATACCGGCATCTTGATCGCAAAATAGTCTGCCGCGGGCTGCAGTCCTGCCTCATAGCCCAGCTCTTTGATCTTTTTCCCAAGAATGACCTCCGTCGCGAGATCCACGATCGGGATGCCGGTCACCTTGCTGATATAGGGCACGGTTCGCGAGGATCGCGGGTTGACCTCGATCACATACACCTCGTCTCCGACTGCGATGAACTGGATATTGATCAGTCCCTTCACATGCAGTGCCTTTGCCAGTCTCCGCGAATATTCAGCGATCGTTTCCTTGACCGCATCACTCACGGTCGGTGCCGGATAAACGGAGATACTGTCGCCGGAGTGCACACCGGTACGCTCGATATGCTCCATAATGCCGGGGATCAGGATATCCGTGCCGTCACAGACCGCATCGACCTCCAGCTCCTTACCCATCAGATATTTGTCCACGAGGATTGGATGATCCTGCTCGATCCGGTTGATGATCTCCATAAATTCCTCGATCTCCTCATCGGAATAGGCGATCTGCATCCCCTGTCCGCCCAGCACATACGACGGACGGACGAGCACCGGATAGCCAAGGCGGTTTGCGACTGCCTTCGCCTCCTCTGCCGTAAATACCGTACCGCCTGCCGCTCTGGGGATCTCCGTTTCCTGCAGGATCTCGTCAAACAGCTCCCGATCCTCCGCGGCATCGACATCCTCCGGCGCAGTACCAAGGATCGGCACACCCATCTGCTGCAGGCTCTGCGTCAGCTTGATCGCAGTCTGTCCGCCAAACTGCACGACCGCACCATCCGGCTTCTCGATGCGGACAACATTTTCTACATCCTCCGGTGTCAGCGGCTCAAAATAGAGCTTGTCTGCAATGTCAAAATCCGTGCTGACGGTCTCCGGATTGTTATTGATGATGATGGTCTCATAGCCTGCCTTTGCAAACGCCCACGTCGCGTGTACGCTGCAATAATCAAATTCCACACCCTGTCCGATGCGGATCGGACCGGAGCCTAAGACTAACACCTTTTTCCGCTTTTCTGCAGCATTTTCCGCCGCCTCATCCGCACTTCCGAATACGGAGTAATAATACGGTGTCTCCGCAGCAAATTCCGCCGCACATGTATCTACCATCTTGAATGCCGCACAGATGCCGTTGTCATCCCGCAGCTTTTTCACCTCAGCCTCCGTCCTGCCGCTGAGACGCGCGATCACGCTGTCCGGAAACTCGATCCGCTTCGCCTCTGCCAGAAGCTCCGCGGTCAGCGGCTCCTTCGCAAGCCGCTCCTCCATTTCGACCAGTATCGCGAGCTTATCTATGAACCATTCGTCCACCTGTGTGACATCGTGGATCGTGCGGTAATTGATGCCCTTTCGGATCGCCTCTGCGATCACATAGATCCGGCGGTCGTCAACGATCCGCATCCGCTCGATCAGCTCCTGCTCGCTCAACGCAGAAAAATCATAGGAGAGCAGGCAGTCCGTGTGCTGCTCCAGTGAACGGATCGCCTTCATCAGCGCTCCCTCAAAGCTGTCACAGATGCTCATGACCTCACCGGTCGCCTTCATCTGTGTCGTCAGCGTATGCTTCGCCGTGATAAATTTATCGAACGGCAGACGCGGGATCTTGACCACACAGTAATCCAGCACCGGCTCAAAGCTCGCATAGGTCTTACCGGTGATCGCATTTTTGATCTCGTCCAGCGTATAGCCGAGCGCGATCTTTGCCGCTACCTTTGCGATCGGATAACCGGTCGCCTTGCTCGCCAACGCAGAGGAACGGCTCACACGCGGATTGACCTCGATCACACAGTATTCAAAGGAATCCGGCTTTAAGGCGTACTGCACGTTGCAGCCGCCGGTGATGTTCAG
>CAZERX010000130.1:0-5611 GCA_964515045.1 uncultured Eubacterium sp. | reverse complement strand
CACATTAAGAAGGAGAACATCGGTCTGATCGAGGTCATGGGTCTTGCCGTTCTGCCTGCGCGCTTAAAGGATGAGATCGCAGGACTGGCTGAGGCGATCGTTGCAGGAGCGGATCTGCGCGCCGATGAGCAGCTTGCAAAGCATGCGGACTGGGTGGATGGATTCTTGCCGAAATATCCGTCTGTTACGGCAGAAAATGTCACGGACATCCTAAAAAAGGAGATCGGACTCGTATTCTCTGAGGTATTGGAGGATGCCGGTGTGTACAAGTGTACGCCGGAGGGTCGCGCTGCATTCGACAGATTTATCGCTGCCGTGAACGCGTAATACAGAACAAATTATTAAAAAAGTATAAAATATGCAGGGGTTGTGCCGATTGGCGCAGCCCCTTGTTTGCATAACAAATCCATCTGTGGTATAGTTTATCTCATATGAGCAAAAAGAAAAAAACGAACGATCGAAAACTGAATCAGAGCAAAACGCGCAGTCCCCGCTGGGACAGGCTCGACAATACGGCGCACCTTTTTCCGGTCATTGCGGGAGAGAGCATGACGAATACCTACCGCATCGCGGTAGAGCTTCGGGAGGAGGTAGACGGTGCGAAGCTGCAGGAGGCACTGGACATCGTGCTGCCGAAATTTGACCTGTTTAACGTGCGGATGCGCACCGGATTTTTCTGGTATTATTTTGAGGAGAACGGAAAGAAAGCGCCGCAGGTACGGAAGGAGCACACCTATCCGTGCCGCTACATCCAGTCGAACCGGAACCGGGGCTATCTGTTCCGCGTGACGTATTACGGCACACGCATCAATCTGGAGGTTTTTCATGTGCTGACGGACGGTATGGGCGGTATCAATTTTTTGAAGGAGCTGACGTACCAGTATTTAAGGCTCGCGCATCCGGAGCTTCGTGACCGCGTCGGGGATGTGCTCAGTGCGGGTACGTCGCTGAACCGTGAGGACAGCTTTATCAATAATTACAGAAAAAGCGCAAAGAAGGGCTACCAGTCCAAGCGGGCGTATGAGATCCGCGGAGAGCGGCTGGATGCGGAGGAGCTTGGCATCCTGCACGGCTATGTAAAGATACCGGAATTAAAGGAGGTCTGCCGCCGCTACGGAATGAGCATCAATGAATATCTGGTGGCGGTCTATGTGTGGAGCATTTATAAGGAGTGTCTGCACGGCATGACGAGCGACCGTGCGATCCGCGCGGCAGTTCCGGTCAATCTGCGACCGTTTTTTGACTCCGTGACGACGAAAAACTTTTTTGTCATGGTATCGGCGGAGCTTGTCGCAGACCGTGAAAATCTGACCTTTGAGGAAGTGCTCGTGCGCGTGAAGGAGAGCCTGCGCGCACAGATCAATAAGGAGCATCTGGAGGAGCTTTTTTCCTACAATGTGTCCAACCAGCGGAACCTCTTTGCGAGTGCCGTGCCGCTGTTTCTGAAAAATATGGCGATCCGGCTCGTTTATACGCAGTCGGCGCTGGCGAATACGACGACCATCACCAATATCGGCAATATCCATATCGAGCCGGAGTATGAACCGTATGTGCAGATGTTCCATGCATTTCTGGCGATGAGCAGGGGACAGCTCCTGAAAGCGACGATCTGCTCCTATCAGGATACGCTTGCCGTGACGTTCAGCTCCATGCTTGCAGAGCCGCATGTACAGCGTGCCTTTTTCCGGCAGCTTGCGGCAGACGGACTGGAGGTTGTGGTAGAAAGTAATGGGGTGTATGTATGAGTAAATGCAGACAGTGTCAGGTGATCGTGCGGGATGACACGCAGATCTGTCCGCTGTGCCGGTGTGTGCTGGACGCGGACACCGGATCACAAAATAAATATCCGGATATCTGGGCGAAAAATCACGTGCTGAAGCTGCTGATACGGATCTATCTTTTTGTAGCGATCGTGCTGGAGGGAGTGCTCGTATTTATCAATTACCGCTATTTCCCGAATGTACACTGGAGCGTCATCGTAGGCGCGATCCTCGCATATATTTATCTGACGCTTGCCTATACGGTGAGCAACAGCCGTTCGGGGTATCGGATGAAGATCGTTGTGGGAACGGCGGTGGCTGTGCTGATGCTGGCGGTGATCGACCATGAGTTCGGCAATAAGGGGTGGTCGATGAACTATGTGCTGCCTGCAGCACTGCTCGTGGTGGATGTGGCGATTCTTTTTCTGCTGATCTTTAATCGGAAAAACTGGCAGAGCTACATCGGACTGGAGATCCTGATGGTGCTCTTTTCGCTGATCCCGATCGTGCTGATGAGGATCGGTTATATCGTTGCGCCGGTGCTGTCGTACCTCGCACTCGCCGTGTCCTTCTGCCTGTTCCTCGGAACGATGATCATCGGAGGCAGGCGTGCGACAACGGAGCTTCGGAGAAAGTTTCATATTAAATAGACAAAGCATGATGAGGAATATGGATGGAACAAAAGGTAAGCCGGCAGGGACGGCTGATGCGGCAGGCGATCGCGACACTGACGAAGGATAATCTGATCGGTCAGAAGTTCAAAAACGGAGAGATCCGAAAAAAGGTTTCCGAGCCTGCAGCTCACTGGAAATGTCCGGATTGTTTTACAAATACGATCATTGCGCTGCCGAACTGTCAGGCGGAGCTTCTGGCATTCGAGCAGCCGAATGAGGATAAGGTGATCCTGCAGCTACACGGCGGCGGCTATATCGGCGGGATGCGCCATGCGTACCGCTCGTTCGCGGGGCTGTACAATGAGGTGAGCAGGCGCTGCAGCGTGCTCACGGTGGATTACCGTGTTGCACCGGAGCATGTGTTTCCGGCGGCATTATTAGATGCGCTGGATGCGTATGAATGGCTGCTGCGAAGCGGTTACCGTGAGGAGCAGATCATCCTTGCGGGTGATTCGGCGGGCGGTGGTCTGGCACTCGCGATGTGCCTGTCCCTAAAGGAAAACGGACGGAAGCTGCCGTGCGGCATCATCGCCATGTCACCGTGGACGGACATGACGGCGGGCGGCGCGTCCTATGAGGAAAACTTTACGCGCGATCCGCTGTTTGGCGGAACGCAGGATTCGATGATCTACAACCGCGAATATGCGGCAGGTGCGGATGTGACAGATCCGCTGCTCTCACCGCTGTTTGGTGATTATGAGGGCTTTCCGCCGATGCTCATACAGGTCGGCTCGTATGAAATGCTGCTCTCGGATTCCGAGCAGCTTGCAAAAAAAGCAAAGGAAGCCGGTGTAAAGGTGCGTCTCAGCGTCTATGAGGGGATGTTCCATGTCTTTCAGATGGCTCCGCTGACGCTGCCGGAGTGCAAACGCGCGTGGGTGGAGATCGGACATTTTATCGAGGAGATCAGTGGAAATGTGTGAGAACGGATGCAGGCTGTGTCCGCGTGCCTGCGGCGTGGATCGCGGCAGCGGCGGGCGCGGGTTCTGCGGGGAAACGGATACGGTACGGCTCGCACGTGCGGCGCTCCATTACTGGGAGGAGCCGTGCATCAGCGGAACGTCGGGCAGCGGAGCAGTCTTTTTCAGCGGCTGTCAGCTTCGGTGCCTGTACTGTCAGAATCAGCCGATCGCACATGGGGATGTCGGACGTGCGGTCACAGTCGAACGGCTTTCTGACATCTTTTTTGAGCTGGCAGAGCAGGGAGCGAACAATATCAATCTGGTGACGGCAGATCACTTTATCCCGCAGGTGGCAGAGGCGATCCGGCTCGCGCGGGCGCGCGGGTTTTCGCTGCCGTTCGTCTATAATACGGGAAGCTATGTGACGGTGGAGGCACTGCGGAGGCTGGACGGGCTGATCGACGTGTATCTGCCGGATCTGAAATACTTAGATCCTGCACATGCCGAGTGTTATTCCGGTGCGCCGGATTATCCGTTGGTGGCATGTGATGCGCTGGATGAGATGTACCGTCAGGTCGGCAGTGCCGTATTTGCCGAAAAGGACGGTGAGGAGGAACCACTCATGGTGCGCGGTATGATCGTGCGGCATCTGGTGCTGCCGGAGGCGGTGGCTGATGCGAAACGGATCGTGGCATATCTATCGGAGCGGTTCGGGGATCACATTTATATGAGTCTTTTGAACCAGTACACGCCGACGGAGGCGGTGCGCGGGCATCGCACACTGCACCGGCGGGTACGGAAAAAGGAATACGATGCGGTGGTGGATACAGCGATCCGCCTTCGCGTGGAGCATGCATTTATTCAGGAAGGAAGCGCGGCTGACGAGAGCTTTATTCCTGCATTTGATTATGAAGGGGTATAAGAAAAAATGTCAAATTACGATGAAAACGAATTTAAGGAGATCACAGAGGCAGGCACACCGGCAGAACCGACTGCAGATCAGAAGGGTACGGAGCAGAAGGATACGGAGGATCAGGAGCGCCGCTGTTATATCTGCGGCAGACCGGAGAGCGTGACCGGACCGCTCTTACACATCCCGAACCAGATCAGTATCTGTAAGGAATGTATGCAGAAGACCTTTGACAGTGCGATGCCGAATATCAGCATGATCAATCTGGCTGACTTTGCGGGGATGATGCCGAACATGCATCGGGTCAAAAAGAAAAAGCCCAAAAAGGAAAAGCGTCCGGATCCGGTGTTAGACATCCATTCCATTCCGGCTCCGCACAGGATCAAAGCGTCACTGGATGAGTTTGTCGTTGGTCAGGAGCAGGCGAAAAAGGTCATGTCCGTAGCCGTCTACAATCATTACAAGCGCATCTTTTCAGAGGATGAAAAGGGCGAAAATACGGATGGCGTAGAGATCGAAAAGTCCAATATGCTGATGGTCGGACCGACCGGCTGCGGCAAGACCTATCTCGTGAAAACGCTGGCGCGGCTGCTTGACGTGCCGCTCGCGATCACGGACGCAACATCGTTGACGGAGGCAGGCTATATCGGTGACGATATCGAGAGCGTGGTCAGCAAGCTGCTGGCGGCTGCGGATAATGACGTGGAGCGTGCGGAGCACGGGATCATCTTTATTGATGAGATCGACAAGATCGCTAAAAAGAAAAACGCGCATCAGCGCGATGTGAGCGGCGAGAGCGTGCAGCAGGGAATGTTAAAGCTCCTTGAGGGCGCAGAGATCGAGGTTCCGGTCGGCGCTTCCAGCAAAAATGCGATGGTGCCGATGGAGATGGTGAACACGAAAAACATCCTGTTCATCTGCGGCGGTGCATTTCCGGATCTGGAGGACATCATAAAGGAGCGTCTGAACAAAAATTCCTCCATCGGTTTTCAGGCGGATCTGAAGGATAAATATGATGAGGAGGAAAATCTGCTGCGGCATGTGACCGTGGAGGATATCCGGAAATTTGGCATGATACCGGAGTTTATCGGACGGCTTCCGGTTCTTTTCTCACTGGATGCGCTGAGCGAGGATATGCTCGTCCGCATTCTGACCGAGCCGAAAAATGCGATCGTAAAGCAGTATCAGAAGCTGCTTTCCTATGACGAGGTGGATCTGGAATTTGAGCCGGAGGCACTTCATGCGATCGCGAAACGCGCAAAGGAAAAGGAGGTCGGCGCGCGTGCGCTGCGTGCAGTCATTGAGGAATTTATGCTCGATATCATGTATGAGATCCCGAAGGATCCGAATATCGGCTCTGTGACG
>CAZERX010000129.1:0-5643 GCA_964515045.1 uncultured Eubacterium sp. | reverse complement strand
AATTATCTGGATTTTATAATGGAAAAACGGTACTTGTGACCGGTCATACCGGTTTTAAGGGAAGCTGGCTCTGCAAAATGCTGGCGCTTCTGGGCGCGCATGTGGTCGGCTATGCATTGCCGCCGCAGGGGGAGGAAAACCTTTTTTCACTCTCCGGCGCGGAAAAACATATGGATTCCGTGATCGGCGATGTGCGCGATCTCACGCAGCTCCGACGCGTATTTGAGCAGTATCAGCCGGAGATCGTTTTTCATCTGGCGGCACAGCCGCTCGTGCGCGAGAGCTACCGAAAACCGGTGGACACCTACGAAACGAACGTGATGGGAACGGTCCACCTGCTCGAATGTGTCCGAACCTCGGACTGTGTGCGCTCAGTCTTGAATGTTACGACCGACAAGGTGTACGAAAACCGCGAATGGAGCTGGGGTTATCGGGAAAATGATCCGCTGGACGGCTATGATCCGTATTCCAACAGTAAATCCTGCTCGGAGCTGGTGACGCACAGCTATGTAAAATCCTTTTTATCTGAGCAGGGGATCGCGGTATCGACGGCACGCGCCGGAAATGTCATCGGCGGCGGTGATTTTGCGGCAGACCGGATCATACCGGACTGTGTGCGCGCGGCGATCGCAGGAGAGGACATTATTTTACGGAATCCGTATTCCATCCGTCCGTTCCAGCATGTGCTGGAGCCTTTGTACGCGTATCTCCTTATCGCGGCTGAGCAGACGCGGGAGCCGCAGAAGCAGGGCTGTTATAACGTAGGACCTGCGGATGCAGACTGTGTGACGGTCGGCGAGCTGGCGACACTTTTCTGCGAGGCGTGGCAGGAGGGTATGCAGTGGAAAAACGGCTCATCGGAAGGACCGCACGAGGCAGCTTTTTTGAAGCTGGACTGCTCAAAGATCCGTCAGGTATTCGGCTGGTCGCCGATGTGGGACATCCGGAAAGCGGTGGAGCAGACCGCCGCGTGGAGCAGGGTATATCGCGATCATGGCGATGTGCAGGCATGTATGGAGCAGCAGATCTTAGCATATTTGAATGAGAGAGAGCAGAGATGAAGGTAGTGATCTTAGCCGGCGGCAAGGGAACGCGTATCAGCGAGGAATCCCGACTGCGGCCAAAACCGATGGTAGAGATCGGCGGCAGACCGATCCTGTGGCATATCATGCGTCATTATGCGGCATACGGATTTACGGAATTTGTCGTGTGCTGCGGCTATAAAGGGCATATGATAAAGGAATATTTTGTAAATTATTATCAGCACAACAGCCAGTTGGAGATCCGGCTGAGCGACCAAAAGATACAGGTGCTGAATGCAGGCAGTGAGCCGTGGAAGGTGACGCTCGTGGACACGGGGCTGGAAACGCTGACCGCCGGAAGGATCCTGCGTGCGCGCAGGTATATTGGCGAGGAGCCGTTCATGCTGACCTACGGAGACGGTGTATCGGATGTGGATCTGCATGCGCTGGTCGATTTTCACCGCGCGCAGGGCAAGATCGTGACGATCTCCACGACACAGCCGATGGGACGCTTTGGCGCACTTCAGTTGGATGCGGAGACGGATCAGGTGCTCGGCTTCAAGGAAAAAGCACGCGCGGATCAGGCGTGGGTGAACATGGGCTTTATGGTGATGGAGCCGTCGGTCTATGAGTATCTCGGAGATGGAAGCATGATGCTAGAGGCTGCGCCTTTTGAAACGCTGGCGGCTGACGGACAGATGGCAGCGCGCAGGCATGAGGGCTTCTGGTCGCCGATGGATACGGTGCACGATCGGGAATATCTGGAAAAACTGTGGAACAGCGGTGAAGCGCCGTGGAAAATATAACAGCGGGAAGGAAAACGGACAATGCTTGAACATTTTGAACATAAAACGGAACAGGAAGCGCGCGCGGAGATCTTAGCGCTCGTGGAGGAATATTATCATGCGTACCATGAGAAAAAGGATGACTATGAGGAGGGAATGCGCATTCCCTACGCGGCGCGTGTATACGATGCGCAGGAAATGACGCGTCTGGTGGACAGCTCGCTGGAGTTTTGGCTGACCTCAGGACGTTATACGGAGGAATTTGAAAAAAAGCTCGCAGAGTATATCGGCGTGCGGTACTGCTCGCTCGTCAATTCCGGTTCATCCGCGAATCTGCTTGCCTTTATGACACTGACTTCGCCGCTTTTGGGCGAGCGGCGTGTCAATCGGGGCGATGAGATCATCACGGTGGCAGCAGGTTTTCCGACGACGGTCACGCCGTACCTGCAATATGGAGCCGTACCGGTGTTCGTGGATGTCACGATCCCGCAGTACAATATTGATGTTGCGATGCTTGAGCAGGCGCTGTCGGAACGCACGAAGGCTGTCATGCTCGCGCATACGCTCGGCAATCCCTTTGATCTGCAGGCGGTACGCGCATTTTGTGATGCTCATGGTCTGTGGCTGATCGAGGATAACTGTGATGCGTTAGGCAGTGAATATTGCATGGATGGTCAGTGGAAAAAGACCGGCAGCATCGGTGATATCGGAACGAGCAGCTTTTATCCGCCGCATCACATGACGATGGGCGAGGGCGGTGCAGTTTATACGGATAACCCGCTGCTGCACAAGATCATCCGTTCCCTGCGCGACTGGGGACGTGACTGCATGTGTCCGTCCGGACAGGACAATCTCTGCGGACACCGTTTTGACCGGAAATACGGCGAGCTGCCGCTGGGCTACGACCATAAATATGTTTATTCACATTTTGGCTACAATCTGAAAGCGACGGATCTGCAGGCGGCGATCGGCTGTGCACAGTTGGAAAAGCTGCCGCAGTTTGTCACGCGCCGCAGGGAACATTTTGCTTACCTGCAGGAACAGCTCGCAGGCACAGAGGATCTGCTGATCCTGCCGCAGGCGTGCCCGCAGTCCGCACCGTCGTGGTTTGGCTATCTCATTACATGCAGGGAGGGCGTGGACAAAAATCATATCGTCAGCTATCTGGAATCGCACGGCGTGCAGACGCGGATGCTGTTTTCCGGCAATCTCCTAAAGCAGCCTTGCTTTGATGAGCTGCGCGCATCCGGCGAGGGTTATCGCGTGGTTGGCGGGCTTGCAAATACGGATCGGATCATGGAGCGGAGCTTCTGGATCGGCGTATATCCCGGCATGACCGAGAAAATGCTCGATACGATGGCGCGGCTGATCCGTGAAGCGATAGGTCGGAAGTGATTTTCTCATAAATTGAAAAATGGTAAGATCGTGCAGGCTTTATAAACATCATATTATCTTTAGTAATGGAGTGTTCAATTCATAGATCTTAGAAAGTTTGTTCAGATGTGGCTTTGGGTCGCGTGCATGTATGTGTCTGCGGCACGCTCTCGCTAGGTTGTCACTGGCAGTGGTACATAAGTGACCGCAGGACGGTCGCTAAATACCAGCCGCGACAAACTGCCGCAGGACAGCATACATCGCACACGACCCTGCTACGTTATTTTAGATGTTATGTTTATCCGTGGATGTTCTGGATAGGATGATTATGGAACAGTATAGCGGAAATCCGTGAAAAAGTAAACTGGATGTTTTGGCAGGATCTGTAAATGGCGAAAAAATAGGATGCGTCAAAACACGTGCAAAGCCGCAGAAAATAAGGCTCCCTATGTATTGAACACAGTGTCTAATACATGGGGAGATTTTGCTTCGTAGGAAGGTGTTTTTTCGCACAGGAATGTCACACGAAATGTTATGTTCAAAATAAAAACTGACCCCGCATCGGAATGATGCAGGGTCAATGTTTTTATAAGGACGTTCTATTCAAGTGAATGATTAGAAATTCATGGTAACATCCTGTGTGAAGTCAATTCCACCGTAGGTGAACTTCACGCTTGCAGTATACTTGCCGGATGCGGTCTTGCCATCAGCAGAAGTAATCTGTACGCTCTTTGTTCCGTTCTTTACAACCTTCAGGTCAGCCTGATTGGTACCGGTCAATGTAACGTTATAAACTACGTCAGAACCAGCTACAGTTATTGTGCAGCCATACTGATCCTTTACAACGATGGTCTTAACCAGATCGGCAGCAGCAGCCGTTGTAGTAACGGTGATCTCATTTCCGTTGTCGTTTTTCTTGATCTCAGTAGCCTTAGAATCTGCATTTGAAACAACTACATCAGCAGTCAGGGTCTGAGGTCCTTCACTGGAATCAACGACAACCGTAACGGTCTTGGTCTCGGTCTTTTCATCAGTATTTGTAGCCTTGTCAACCTTGCCGTATCCGCCTAACTGAGCATCACTGATGATCTCCCAATCAGTGGTAGGAATGACAACAGTCTTTCCGCCAACACGACCGGTTACAACTACGCTTACAGCGCCGTTAGTAGCAGCCTGAGAAGCCTTGCTGGTTGCCGGAGTTAAAGTAACCTTATCAATACCACATACAGTCTTTCCGTCATTGACACTCAGAGTCAGATCGGAAGCTACAACAGATGAGGTATCTGCAACAGACAGGTCAACCTTGAGGTCATATACTTTCTCAAAGTTAGAGGCTGTCATTGTCTCGCTATCTGCAACTCTTGCAGCAGAGTTGTACTGTAAGAACAGTGTAGCTGTTCCCTTGGTTGTACCAGCGGTAAGAGAGATTTTCTTATTCGCAGGTGTCTGGATTCCGGCAGCACCGGTAAATACGCTGTTATCATCCTTTAAGTAAGCGATGATTCCGGTAGCATCACCGGCAAGCTCTACGACCTTGTCATAGTTGATCGTGTTGCCATACTGATCCTCGTAGTTCAGCTTAGAAAGATCAAAGTCTAATGTTGCAGATTTAGCAACTGCAGTAACGGAATCAGCAGTTGTTCCTGCTACCTTCCATGCCTGCTGTGCTGCATAAACGGTTACGTTTGTTGTCTTAACGATATACTTACCGGAAGTATTGTCGTTAGCAGTAAAGATTAAAGTAGTGATCGTAGAATCCTTGTACTTGTTATCTGCGGTTGCACTCAGAGATACGCCGGTCGGCTTGTAATAGAAAGTGCCGGTTCCGTCAGCATTCTTTTTCAGTGTAACTCCAGCAGTTGTAGACTTTACTGCATTGTTCAGATCATCGTACTTTGTTACAGCATTTCCGTTTGAATCAACTGCCTCAACGACTAACTTGTTATCGGTACCCATGTAAACAGTGTCAGCAGGAGCAACGCTCAGGCTGGCGATGGTTACAGCATCTACAACGGTGAAGGTCGGGCTTGCAATGACACCCTTGTTTGCACTAACGATGGTCATTGATAAGGTTCCGGCTTTCTTGATATCACCGGTTGCTGTCGGAGCTGCGGTGTCAACACCGAGCTTTACTAAGATGCAGCTCTTACCATTGTAAGAGGTCTCTTTGATGTTTGTTGTAGTTGTTGCAGAGTCGATTTTTTTCTCCATGATGGTAAGGTTAGTCAGAACGCTTGCAGGGTTGAAGCTCAGCTCGCACTTGCTTCCCTTGATGTCATCCAGACTCATGTCAGAACCATACTGATCCTGTACATTGATCATCATGTAGTAATCATTTACCTTTGAGTTTGCAGACAGATCACCATCGATCAGCTTCTCTGTCTTGTCGCTGTAGATTCCTAATACTTCTGCAGCAGATGCAACAGCCTTTGACTGATAGGTAATGGTCTCATTTAAGTTTA
>CAZERX010000128.1:0-5681 GCA_964515045.1 uncultured Eubacterium sp. | reverse complement strand
AGCTACATGAGCGGCAGCGGTATTACCATCCATTGACTGTTTTGCTCTGGGCATTGGTATATCCTCCTTTATTTTTGTGTGTAAAATACACATTTTGTCATAACGACCTAATTTATATATTAACATTTATTTTCGGGCTTGTAAAGGTTCACGGCTGTACAAAACCAAGAACAGTACAGCAGTCTGACGCACCGTCCGACTGCTGCATGTAAAAATGTTTTAATTGTCCTCCTCGTCGTCTGCAGACATGGAGTATACGGCTCTCTTTCGTGCCATTTCATCACTTTCCAGATACTCGTCATACGTCGTGATCTTGTCAATGATGGAGCCGTCCGGCATAAATTCTATGATACGGTTTGCCGTCGTCTGCACGACCTGATGATCACGGGATGCAAAAAGCAGCACGCCGGGGAATTTGATCATTCCGTTGTTCAGCGCCGTGATGCTCTCCATGTCAAGATGATCTGTCGGCTCATCCAGAATGAGCACGTTCGAGCCTTCGATCATCATGCGTGACAGCAGCACACGCACCTTTTCTCCTCCGGACAGCACCTTCATGCGCTTCATACCGTCCTCACCTGCAAAAAGCATCCGACCGAGGAAGCCGCGCACATAGGTCGCATCCTTGATCTCTGAAAACTGGGTCAGCCAGTCCGTGATCGCAAGATCATTGTCATTAAAGATCGTGGAATTATCCTTCGGGAAATAGGACTGACTCGTGGTCACGCCCCATTTATAATGTCCCTCATCCGGCTCCATTTCGCCGGACAGGATCTTAAACAGCGTCGTCTTGGCAAGCTCATTGCTGCCGACAAACGCTACCTTATCATCATGTCCCATGATAAAGGAAACATCGTTCAGAACCTTCACGCCGTCGATCGTCTTGCTGATGTTGTGCACCTCCAGCACTTCATTTCCAATCTCACGGTTCGGACGGAAATCAATGTAGGGATATTTCCGGCTGGACGGCTTCATCTCGTCAAGCTGGATCTTTTCCAGTGCACGCTTTCTTGAGGTCGCCTGTTTGGACTTTGACGCGTTCGCAGAGAAACGGGAAATAAATTCCTGCAGCTCCTTGATCTTTTCCTCTTTTTTCTTGTTTGCTTCCTTCATCTGCTTGATCAGAAGCTGACTGGATTCATACCAGAAATCATAGTTTCCTGCATAAAGCTGGATCTTGCCGTAATCAATGTCCGCCGTATGCGTACATACCTTATTCAAAAAATAACGGTCATGCGATACCACGATCACCGTGTTGTCAAAGTTGATGAGGAACTCCTCCAGCCATGAGATCGCATCCAGATCCAGATGGTTCGTCGGCTCATCGAGCAGCAGGATGTCGGGATTGCCGAACAATGCCTGCGCGAGCAGCACCTTGACCTTCAATGCGCCGTTCAGATCCTTCATCAGCGTGTAGTGTTCCTCCGTCGGGATGCCGAGTCCGTTCAAAAGGGTTGCCGCATCGCTCTCCGCATTCCAGCCGTCCATCTCTGCGAACTCTGCCTCCAGCTCACTCGCACGGATACCGTCCTCGTCGGTAAAATCCTCCTTCATATAGATCGCGTCTTTTTCCTTTGACACATCGTAAAGTCTCTGATTTCCCATGATGACCGTATCCAGCACACTGAACTCATCATACTGGAAATGATCCTGCTTCAAAAAGGACAGACGCTCGCCGGGGGTGATCACCACATCACCGCTCGTCGGCTCCAGCTCTCCGGTCAGTATTTTTAAGAATGTGGACTTTCCGGCACCGTTCGCACCGATCAGTCCGTAACAGTTGCCCTCGGTAAACTTGATGTTTACATCCTCAAACAGGGCTTTTTTTCCAAGCCGTAGGCTCACATTGTTTGCACTAATCATGATTTAACCTCATCCATCGAATCATTCTAATTTTAGACATCAGCTATCATTATACATGATGTTTTGGATTTTTCAAGGGAAAACGGGAATGTTTGCCCAAAAAAGGAGCAGCCTGCGCTGCTCCCTCTGATACGTTTCCTGTTCTGTTTAGAAGTACGAATTGTACAGCGATCCCTGTGAATAAGTACTGCCGTAGCTTCCGTATTGATTGTAGGTGTTCGCCTGCTTTGCTTCCATGTCGGCGTAGGAATTTGCCATCGCAGACTTGGTCGCGATCGTGTAGCCGTAGGAACCTGTGCCGTTAAACAGACTCTTTGCCACGCTCATGTCGGATTTTTTGAACGTATCCTCATCAATAGACAGGCTGCTGTCCTCTCCGACCGTGATACCGAGCTTGCCGAGCATGTTTGCTTCCATCTTCGTGTAATTTTTCATGCCGGTGATGCTGTTTGCGATCTTTTTGTCGGATGACTTTTCTCCGGCTTCGAGCACTGCATTGTAGTCCTCAGTAAAGCCCTTCACCTTTTGATAGATCGCATCCGTATCATAGGAACCGTTCTTTTTCTGGAATACGGACTTGGAACCGCTCGTATACAGCTCCTTTGCTGATGCCGTCAGATCATCCGTCGTGCTCTGCAGCTCCTTGATCGTCGCGCTGTCATCCTTTGCAGTCGCGGTGCTCGCGTTGTTCAGCGCACCGGCGGTCGTTTTCTTTGCCGTATCCGTATCGGTCGCGTTGTAATACGCCTTTAACAGCTTGCCATAAGAGCCGCTGCGGATCGAGCTGTAATCTGACAGGATACTGCTCAGTCCCGAAAAACCGTCCGAGGTCTTACTGCTCGTTCCAAGACCCGAAAACAATGTATTTACGTTCAGATTCAGATTGTAGTTGTAACTCATTTGTCATCACTCCTTTGATACTCAGAATCTTAACTATATTCTATACACATTTTTCATAAAATGCAAGAGGCATTCTGTCCAAGCTGCCAGAATGCGACCGCACTCGCGGCAGCAACATTGAGCGAATCAACACCATGCTTCATCGGGATCCGTACCGTGATGTCACATGCTGTGATCGTCTCCTGCGCCAAGCCATCGCCTTCCGTGCCGAGTACGACTGCCAGCCGCTCCTTCTGCGCGAGCATCGGATCAGCCAGACTGACCGAATCATCACGCAGTGCCATCGCAACTGTACAAAAACCCAGCTTTTTCAGTGTCTGCATCCCATTTTCATCCATGATCGTCCAAGGGATCTGAAAGACCGTTCCCATGCTCACACGAACTGCCCTGCGATAAAGCGGATCACTACAGCCTGCCGTACACAGCACAGCGTCCATGCCGAGCGCTGCCGCTGACCGGATGATCGCACCGACATTTGTCGGGTTGACCACATTCTCCAGCACCGCCACACGGCTTGCCCGCTCACATACCGACTCCACAGAAGGCAGTGCCTTCCGATCCATTGCACAGAGCATACCGCGCGTCATCTGAAAACCTCTGATCTGTCCGAGCACTGCAGACGGTGCCACATACACCGGCACATCCGGACATTGCGCAAGCAGCGCCCGCTCCTGTTCATGCTGCGCATTCGATCCCGCAAGCGCTGTTTCTTCTATCAAAAATGAGATTGACTCATATCCGCCTGCCAATGCCCGCTCGATCACCTTGGGGCTTTCTGCTAGAAAAATACCGGACTCCGGCTCCCGATAACGCAATAGCTGTACCTCCGAAAGTCTGGTGTAGATATCAAGCCTCGGATCATTGAAATCTGTGATCATACTGAAACGGTCTGTTGTGGTCATCTGCTTTCTCCTTCGTTGTCATCGTTCGTATCCGCACCATTATAGCATTTTATGATATCATTTTACAATGTGCATGAAATTATGCTACAATAATGCACGTGACATTTGCACAGACTTATAAAACAAACGAATAGAACAAACACATAAAACAACTGTAAGGAAGGAACGATGATATAATGATAAAACTGATTGCTTCTGATATGGATGGAACGCTGCTTCCGGAGGGAACGACTGCGATCGATCCTGCCGTATACGATGTCATCCGCTCGCTCCAGAAAAAAGGTGTGACCTTTGTTGCTGCCAGCGGACGCAATTATGAAAGTGTCATGGGCGTATTCAAATGCATGGAGACTGAGATCACCGTCATCTCTGACAACGGCGGTTTTGTTTCCCGCCACGGAAAAGAGCTTGCGTGCAACGGATTTTCCAAAGAGCTGCTGACCGAGGTCGTACAGGAGGCGCGCAAAATACCGAATGTATGGATCATGGCATCCGCTGCACGCGGAACCTATACCGACCAGAACCATCCCAAATATGTCAAATGGGTACGGGAAGGCTATAAAATGGATATCCGTATCGTAGACGATCTGCTGGCGATCGATGAACCACTGATCAAGGTGGCACTGTATACCTACGCCGCCGATGCTGCTGCCGTAGCCGCACCTCTGCGGGAACATTTCGGTGACCGCATCAGCATCGCTCTGGCGGGAGACCGCTGGGTCGATATGATGGTGCCCGGTATCAGCAAAGGACAGGCACTGTCCCATATCCAGCAGATGCTTGGCATCACGCCGGATGAGACCGCTGCTTTCGGCGACAACGGAAATGACATTCCCATGCTGCGCTGCGCCGATGAGAGCTTCGCTGTCGCAAACGCCAGACCCGAAGTAAAACAGACTGCCAGATATCTGCTTGGCGATGTCAGCGAAGCGCCGGTGCTCACCCGACTGAGACAGTATCTAAACGAATTATGATCCGGATCAATGACTCCCGATCAATCCAGATGGAACACAGGCTTTAAGTCAATGCTGACCGGACTGTTGTCCGGATTGGTCTCCATAATGTCTGCCATGAAATCCCACCATTTGCGGTTGATCGCGGTGTCTGCGCCCTTCGCCCACAGCTCCTCATCCTCGATCTCGATGTAGCCGTACAGGATATTGGTTTTCTCATCTAAAAAAATGGAATAGTTTTTTCCGCCGTGCTCGTGGATCATATCCTTCATCTCATCCCACAGCTCATTGTGACGTTTTTCATACTCGGCTGCCATTCCGTCATATAATTTCATCGTAAAACCCTTGATCATTGTCCGCTCCTCCTCATTGTGCATATTTGTTTTTTCTGATGGTTTTATTTTATAAAAAGGGAGCTGCAAAAGCAACTCCCCTTTGTCAGATCTTAGTATACGGATTTCCACTCCTCGATGTTGTCGGGATTGAAGCCGAACGGAGGTCCAAGGATGATCTCGGTACCGCCATCGCTGGCTGCCGTTACTTCGTAAGTCGTGCCGTCGGGTGTCGTGAAGCTGTCTCCCTCTGCACCGGTGATCACACCGTTTTCAACTGCGATCGAAGTATAAGCTGCTAACTTTCCTAAGTCGATCGGGTTCCATAAGAACATGTAAGGGCAGGAATCCTCGTCGGTGTTTCCGATGTAGTCAGCCATCTCAGAAGGTAATCCGAGACCGGTAACCTTTACGGAGCCTGCAAGACCCTTATCCTCTACAACCTTTGCTGCTGCCATGATACCAACGGTCGTCGGTGCACAGATCACCTTTACGTCCGGATTCTCTGACAGGATCGCATCGGTCTGGTCTACGGACTTCTGATACTCATCATCGCCGTAGTATACGCCTACCAGCTCAAGTCCTGCATATGCATCATCCTCCATGACAGACTTCATGGAATCGATCCATGCATTCTGGTTTGTTGCGGTAGAAGCTGCGGACAGGATCGCCCACTTTCCTTCGCCGCCGGAAATATCCTTGACTGCCTCCATCAGAGTCTCACCGACCTG
>CAZERX010000127.1:0-5714 GCA_964515045.1 uncultured Eubacterium sp. | reverse complement strand
TCGCTGCGTCTTGACCGGCATGTAGAAAATACGAAAAAGGTCGTGGAATTTCTGGCAGCGCATCCGCAGGTGGAGCGGGTGAACCATCCGTCTCTGCCGGAGCATCCGGATCACGTGCTGTATGAACGATATTTTCCGAACGGCGGCGCGTCCATTTTTACCTTTGAGATCAAGGGCGGACAGGAGGAAGCACACCGTTTTATCGACAGCCTGCAGATCTTTTCGCTGCTGGCAAACGTGGCAGATGTCAAGAGTCTGGTCATCCATCCGGCGACAACGACGCATTCACAGTTGAATGAAACGGAGCTTGCCGATCAGGGCATTTACCCGAACACGATCCGTCTTTCCATCGGAACGGAGCACATTGACGATATCATAGAGGATCTGCAGCAGGCATTTGACGCTGTAAAGAACGCATAACAGGGAGGAACACATCATGGCAAATATTTATACATCCGCAGAACAGTTAGTCGGACACACACCGTTGCTTGAACTGACACATATCGAAGCAGAGCTAGGGCTGAACGCAAAAATTTTAGCGAAGCTCGAATACTTCAATCCGGCAGGCTCGGTCAAGGATCGTGTTGCAAGGGCAATGATCGAGGAAGCAGAAAAAAGCGGAAGATTACAGAAAGGCTCTGTGATCATTGAGCCGACCTCTGGCAATACCGGCATCGGACTGGCTTCCGTGGCGACGGCGAAGGGCTACCGTATGATCGTCGTGATGCCGGAAACGATGTCCGTAGAGCGCAGAAAGCTCATTCAGGCATACGGCGCAGAGTTGGTGCTGACCGAGGGAGCGAAGGGCATGAAGGGTGCGATCGCAAAGGCAGAGGAGCTTGCCGGAGAGATCGAGCACAGCTTTTTGGCGGGACAGTTTGTGAATCCGGAGAATCCGGAGGCACATTATGAGACGACCGGACCGGAGATCTATGCCGATACGGACGGTGTGGTCGATATATTCGTGGCGGGAGTCGGTACCGGCGGCACGATCAGCGGCACCGGCAGATTCTTAAAAGAAAAAAATCCGAAGGTACACGTGGTTGCCGTAGAGCCGGAGACCTCAGCGGTGCTCTCGACCGGCGTAGCAGGCGCACATAAGATACAGGGGATCGGCGCAGGTTTTGTGCCGGATACGCTCGACACGCAGGTGTATGATGAGATCATCACCGTGTCCAATGAGGCTGCGTTTGAAAAAGGACGGCTCATCGGAAAAAAGGAGGGCGTGCTCGTCGGCATATCCTCCGGTGCGGCACTCGATGCAGCGATCACGCTGGCACAGAGACCGGAAAACGCAGGGAAAACGATCGTTGTGGTATTTCCCGATTCGGGCGACCGTTATCTGTCAACACCCCTGTTTGGCGAATAAACGGGCATTTTAGCGAAAGAAAGGCAGGATGATACGGATGATGATATCGACGAAGGGGCGCTATGCGCTTCGGGTGATGATCGATCTGGCAGAACAGCAGCGCGCGGATTATATTCCGCTGAAGGAGATCGTGAAGCGGCAGAATATTTCACAGAAATATCTGGAGAGCATCATGACGATCCTATCCAAAAACGGCATGATCGAGGCACTTCACGGAAAAGGCGGCGGTTATCGGCTGAACCGTGATCCTGCGGATTATAAGGTGGGAGAGATCCTGCGGCTGACGGAGGGCACGCTCGCTCCGGTAAGCTGTCTGGAGGAAGGCGCAGCGCCCTGTGAGCATGTGTCGGAATGCCGGACACTGCCGCTCTGGACGAGGCTCAATGAGATCGTAGGGGAATATCTCGACAGCGTTACGATCGCCGATCTGGCGAAAATAGAAACGGCTGACAATTATATCATATGAGAAAAAATGAGCATAAAATGAGCAGAAAGACTGTATTTGGGAAAAATTTCAAATACGGTCTTTTCTTTTTGGTTAGGAAGTGGTATAGTTTGTTTGGCGAATCTAACGAACATTAGCAGAGAGGAACTGTTATGAAAGACAATTTTTTAGAGATCGTTGATCTGAAAAAAGGCTTCGGAAGCGGAGAAACGCGGCAGGAGGTTCTGCGCGGCATGGATTTTTCTGTTGCAAAGGGAGAATTTTGCGTGCTGCTCGGACCGTCCGGCTCAGGTAAATCAACACTATTGAATATCATCGGAGGCATTGACCGCGCGGATTCCGGCTATATTTCCATCCGTGGGGACAAGCTGCGAGACATGAATGAAAAGAAGCTCACGCAGTATCGCAGAAAGCATCTGGGCTATGTGTTCCAGCAGTATAATCTGATCGGGAATCTGAACGTTAAGGAAAATATCGAGGTCGGCGCGTATCTGTCGGAGAACCCGCTCGATATTGATGATCTGCTGCATACGCTGGGACTGTATGAGCACCGCTACAAGCTGCCGAACCAGCTTTCCGGCGGTCAGCAGCAGCGTGTTTCCATCGGTCGTGCGATCGTGAAAAATCCGGATATCCTGCTCTGTGATGAGCCGACCGGTGCGCTGGATTACAATACCTCGAAGGAGATCCTAAAGCTCATTGAGGAGGTCAATCAGAAGTATGGAAATACCGTGATCATGGTCACACATAACGAGGCGATCCGGCAGATGGCAGATCACGTGATCAAGCTGCGTGACGGCGTTGTGCGGCACAATGACCGAAATACGACAAAGCTGTCAGCCGCTGAGCTGGAGTGGTAAGGAGCGTGACAGACATGAAAAAAAAGAACCGAAAGATCAAAAATCCGCTTCGGAAGCGTGTGCCGAGGGAGTTTGCCGGTGAATGGACAAAATACCTGCTGCTCGGTGTATTTCTGATCATGATGATCGGGTTTGTGTCAGGTGTCTATGTGGCGAACGGCAGCATGGAAAAGGCGATCGATGAAAGCGCGGAAAAATATCTTTTGGAGGACGGATATTTCGAGCTGGATGCCCGCGCGGATGACGATCTGCTGGATCGGATCGCGACCGGCGCGCTGCCGGAGGGCTTTGAAGCGGAGGATGATTTTTGCGAGGTTCCGATCGAGCTGTACGAGACCTTTTATAGAAATGAGAACGAGGATGCGGACAACGACGGTGCGTCAGACGGCACCGTGCGCGTGTACCAAAGGACGGATGCGATCGATCAGGCATGTGTGCTGAGCGGAAATCTGCCGGAGAATGAGGATGAGATCGCGATCGACCGGATGCACGCAGACAATATGGATCTTGCGGTCGGTGATGAGATCACGGTCGGTGATGCGCGCTACCGGATCGTCGGACTGATCGCGTATGTGAATTATTCCACCCTGCATGAAAAGGCAACGGATCTGATGTTTGATGCGTTGAAATTTGATGTTGCGATGGTGACGGAGGAGGGCTTCGAGCGACTGACGGAGCCGCTGCATTATGCATATGCATGGAAATATGAGACTGCACCTGCGGATGAGATCGAGGAAAAAGAAAAAGCGGATGATCTGATGCAGAACGTGCTCATGCAGGCAGCCGCAGTCGGGATCAAGCTGGAAAATTATGTGCCGCGCTATCAGAATCCGGCGATCAATTTTGCACCGGATGATATGGGCTCGGATAAAGCAATGTCGGGTGTGCTCCTTTATGTGCTGATCCTGATCTTTGCATTTATATTTGCCGTGACCATCACGAATACCATCACGCGGGAAGCCTCTGTGATCGGTACGCTCCGAGCGTCCGGTTACACGAAGGGCGAGCTGGTGCGTCATTACCTTGCCATGCCGGTGATCGTGACACTGATCGCCGCGCTGATCGGAAACATACTCGGTTATACGGTGTTCAAAAACGAGGTCGTTGCCATGTATTACAACAGCTACAGTCTGGTGACGTATGAGACCGTCTGGAATGCGGACGCATTTATCCGAACGACGGTAGTACCGGTGCTCCTGATGTTTGCAGTCAATCTGATCGTGATCGTGCGTGCCATGCAGCATACACCGCTGCAGTTTTTGCGGCATGATCTGAAAAAGAGCAGACGAAAAAAGGCAATGCGTATTCCGCGCTGGAAATTTATGAACCGTTTCCGTCTGCGTATCATCCTGCAGAACCTGTCCGGCTATGCCGTGCTTTTTGTCGGCATTTTATTCGTGACGGTGCTGCTCGCGTTCACGACCGGAATGCCGTCTACGATCGATTATTATCAGGAGCATGCGCCGGAGATGATGTTCGCGGACTATCAGTATGTGCTGAAATCTGCAAAGGATGCATCGGGAGAACCGGTCACGACAGAAAATGAAAAAGCCGAGAAATTCGGGATGCGTGCACTACAGATCAGCCGTGGTGATTTCACGGAGGAGATCTCCGTTTATGGTGTGGAGGAAGACGGTGCCTATGTTCAGATCGACGGCTTGGATGCGCTGACCGGAAGTGCGGCGTATGTATCCGAGTCGTTTGCGGATAAATACGGTTTAGCCGTGGGAGATACGGTGACACTGGATGAAAAATACGAGCGCAAAAGCTATGAGTTCAAGGTCGCCGGTACCTACGATCAGAGTCTGAGCCTTGGCGTATTTTTGCCGATCGAAAATTACAGGGAGGTATTTTCACTTTCAGAGGATGCGTTCAGCGGTTATCTGTCGGATGAACCGTTAGAGGATCTGGACACGGATCTGGTGGCGAGCGTGATCACCCAGCGGGAGATCACAAAGATGTGTGATCAGTTGGATCATTCCATGGGTGCGTATATCCGGTATTTTCAGGTGATATTCGCGGTTCTTTCAGCCGTGCTGCTCTACCTTCTGACTAAGCTAATCATCGAGAAAAATGAGAGTGCGATCTCCATGACCAAGATCCTTGGCTATGAAAACCGTGAGATCGCAGGGCTGTATCTTTTTGCAACGACAGTGATGGTGGTCGTGTCTGCACTGGTGAGTGTGTGGCTTGGCACGCTTGCGATGTCAGAGGTCTGGCGGGCAGTGATGCGGACCTACAGCGGCTGGTATGCGTTTTATATGGAGCCTGCCGGCTATATGGAAATGTTTGTTTTTGTGCTGATCGGATATCTGGTCGTGATGTGTTTTGATTATCGGCGCATCTGCCGGATCCCGATGGATCAGGCACTGAAGGCAGTAGAGTGATACAAGTAAAAAAGGAGGACAAAAAAATGAAGGTAATGAATTGGAAAAAGGCAGGATTATTTGCAGGAGGCGTGCTGTTTGGTACGGCAGGGATCAAGATCCTTTCCGGCAGGGATGCGAAAAAGGTGTACACCGGATGTACGGCAGCCGTGCTCCGCATGAAGGACTGCGTGATGAAAACCGCAGAAAATGTACAGGAAAATGCCGGTGATATACTGGCAGAAGCAAAGCAGATCAATGAGGAGCGTGCGGCAGCCGCAGAGCAGGCAGTGCAGGAGGATCTCTGCGAGGAGACCTGTGCAGATGCAGAGCCGCAGGAAGTGTAAATGAAATTTGAGATCAGGCATGAGATTTCAGGCAGGATCCGGTTTCATATCATGCAGCAGCGGATGTCGTCTGCACAGGCGGACACGCTGCTGTATTATCTGAGATCGCTGGAATACGTCACGCAGGCAACAGTTTATGAACGGACGGCTGATGCCTGCGTTTGCTTTACCGGAGACAGGGCGCGGATGATCCTTGCAATACAGCGCTTCCGGTATGAGTCTGTGTCAGTGCCGGAGGCGGTGAGCGATAATGCCGCGCGTGCACTGAACCAGATCGATAAAGAAAAGCTGCTCACACAGGTGCTCTGGCCTTATACCAAAAAGATC
>CAZERX010000126.1:0-5723 GCA_964515045.1 uncultured Eubacterium sp. | reverse complement strand
GAAACACCATACCGACCCGCCTGCGCAGCAGGTTCACGTTAAAGGAACGGTAAATATCGGTATCATCCAGCCGGATGCTCCCTGTGATGCGGCAATCATCCACAAGATCATTCATGCGGTTCAGTGTCTTTAGGAACGTCGATTTGCCGCAGCCGCTCGGTCCGATCAATGCCGTCACCTCATGCTCCATCAGTGTCATCCCGATATTTTTCAGCGCATGAAAATCTCCATAATATAAATTCAGATCCTCGATCTTAAATTTGTCTGCCATATGATCTACTTCCTTCTTTTTCTTAAAAATTAAACATTCACACCGTTTCTCCGGCGCGTGCGATCCTTCCCGCGATCAGATTGATGCATGTCACGAGAAGCAGCAGCACGACTGCCGTCGCATATGCCTGATCCGTGTTGAGTCCCTCTTTCGAGAGCAGATACATGTGCACGGCGAGCGTCCGTCCCGAAGCAAACACCGATCCTGCTGCCTTTGTCACCGTTCCCGCCGTATAGATCAGCGCTGCCGTTTCACCAACGATACGTCCGATGGACAGCACCACGCCGGAAAAAATACCGTGACGCGCACTCGGCAGGATGATCCGAAAGATCGTCCGCAGCTTTCCTGCACCGAGTCCGAAGCTGCCCTCCCGATACTTCTGCGGCACGGCGAGCAGTGCCTCCTCACTCGTCCGCATGATGACCGGCAGCACCATGATCGCAAGGGTCAGTGCACCGGACAACATGGAAATACCGAATATCCGGTTAAAAAACAGCATTCCGAACAGTCCGTATACAATGGATGGGATACCGGTCAGCGTCTCTGCCGTCACGCGGATCAACCGCAGGCTCCGGCTGTTTGGAGCCGCATATTCCACCAGCCACACGGCTGCTCCGATGCCGCACGGGATCGCCAGTGCGAGAGTCAGAACGGATAAATAAAGCGTGTTCAAAAGCGCAGGCAGCAGCGACACATTTTCCGAATCATAGTTCCACGCAAACAGCGACGGTGTCAGATGCGGGATCCCGCGGATCAGAATATAAACGACCAGAAATCCGAGCGCCAGTGTCGTAACCAGAGCCGACGCACAGGTGAGCACACGGAGCAGCAGCGCCCGACGCTCACTGACTTCCAGCGCCTTTTTTTCACTTTCCAATACCATGATCATGCTTCACGCACCACCCTTCGCCGGAGCAGTCCAAAGCTCAGATTGATGAACAGGATAAAAACAAACAGCACGACACCGGTCGCGATCAGCGCACCCCTGTGCAGATCCTGTGCATAGCCCATCTCGATCACGATGTTTGCAGTCAGCGTACAGACTCCCGACAACAGCTCATTCGGTGCACGCAGCACCGGCTGATTGCCGGCAACCATGATGACCGCCATCGTTTCTCCGACTGCCCTGCCGACCGCGAGGATCACACCTGCGAAAATGCCGGAGCCTGCAGCCGGAACCATCATGCGGTAGACGCTCCGTTCATGCGTCGCGCCGAGTGCCAGTGAGCCTTCATAATAGCTGCGCGGCACCGCGCGGAGTGCTGACTCCGTCACCTGAACGACCGTCGGCAGGATCATCATGCCAAGCAGGAGTCCCGCTGTCAGAATGCTGTAGCCCTTTCCTCCGATGGTACTGCGCACGAACGGCACGAGCACCACCAACCCGAAAAAGCCGTATACAACGGACGGGATCCCCGCCATCAGCTCTACACCGGATTTCAGCGGTCGGTACAGGCGTGCCGGACAGAACGCAGTGAGAAACACGGCGGTCAGTATCCCTATCGGTGCACCAATGAGCATCGCTGCAGCAGTCACATACAGACTGCCGACGATCATCGGAAGGATCCCATAAGCGCCGTTTGACGGTCGCCACGTCGTACCGGTCAGAAACCGTAAGACCCCGATCTCACGCATCGCGGGCACACCGTTTGCAAATAAAAATATCAGGATCAGCAGCACCGCAAGGATGCTGATGCACGCGGTAATAAAAAACACGGCGTGCATCACAAGCTCCCGAAGCGCTGCTTTTCGCGTTACCATTGGGTGCGCTCTCCCCGAAAGATCGCAGCGATGTCTGAAAGACGAAGCTCCTCCACGCTGTTTGACTGATTTACGATCACACAGATGCCATCCTGCGCGATCACGGTCGGTATGAGTCCTTCTGCCAATTCACTGTCCTTTAACTCACGGCTCGCCATTCCGATGTCACAGGTTCCCTCTGCCGCCTGCAGCATACCGGTCGTCGAATCACTCTCCTGCAGCTCGATCGATGCATCGGGATTGATCTCCAGATATGCTTCCATCAGCTTTTCCATCAGCGGTGTGACTGATGAGGAGCCTGCTACAACGATCTTTCCGGCAGCACGACTGCTCTCAAACGGATCGGCAGAATCCTCCACTGCGATACAGCCCTGCGCCTCCACGATACGGATGCCCTCCGCACTTTGGATAAAGCTGATAAAATCCTGCGCGACCGCAGAGATCGTTTCCTTTGTCGCGATGTAAAAAGGTCTCGCCAGCGCGTAGCTTCCGTTCTTTATGTTCTCTGCCGTCGCCGCCACTCCATCGACCGCCAGTGCCTTTACACTGTCATTCATAGAACCCATCGACGCATAGCCGATCGCCTGCGCATCACCGGCTACCGTTGTCATCATCACCTCGGTGCTGTTCGTGATGATCGCCTCTGTCGTTGTCAGATCCTCTCCATTTTCCTCTACACCGGTCAGCTCGACGAACGCACCGCGCGTGCCGGAGCCGTCCTCACGTGATACGACCGTGATCCGGTCATCCTTTCCTGCCGCACCGCAGCCGGTCACGGCTGACACCGCAAGTGTCACAAAAAGCATGGTTGTCAGTAATCTCTTTTTCATTTTCATTCCTCCATTTCTCTCATCTGTTTTACAAGCTCTATCTTACCGGTTGAATGTAAAATCAAAAACCACGTTTCCGTAAAAACAACGTAAAAAGACAGTAAAAGGGATAAAAAAAGCAGTGCCGAATTTCCGGCACTGCTCTCCCATCCGTCTTTCCTTTTTTAACCTAACTCATATATTTTTCCTCATAATCCGAGATCCGCATCGGTCTGGCAAAGAAATACCCTTGGAACATATCGCAGCCGACCCTTGTGAGGAAGTCCACATGCTCCTTCGTTTCCACACCCTCCGTGATGACCGGCATTCCAAGCTCTTTCGCGAGCGCGATGATCATTTTTAGGATCGTCCTGCTGCGATCCTCATTTTCGCTCTGCCGCAAAAATTCCATGTCGATCTTTAACACATCCACGCGGATATCCTTTAGCATGTTCAGTGACGAATAACCGCTTCCGAAATCATCCATTTCCACGATAAAGCCTGCCTCCCGCAGCTTTCCGATGAGCTTGAGCTGCTTTGGCAGATCATGCATCATCGCAGACTCCGTGATCTCCAGCTTCAGGTTCACGGGATCAATGCCGTAGCGCTTCGTGAGCGTGACAAATTCGTGATAGACATCCACGAAAAAGAAATCCTTCGGCGAGATATTGACGGAAAGATAACGATCCGCATATCCTGCATCCTTCCATTTACGCAGTTGTCTGCATGCAAGCTCCCACACATGACGGTCGAGCTTTACGATCAGACCGTTCCGCTCAAATGCCGGTACAAAGCTGCCCGGCATCAGAAGCCCGCGCTGCGGATGATTCCAACGCACGAGCGCTTCTCCGCCCATACAGCGCTGATCTGCCGTGATCTGCGGCTGGATGTACAGCTCGATCTGAGCCTCGCTGATCGCACGGTCAAGCTGTGCCGACAGCTCCTGCTCCTGCAGCAGCCGGTAACGGAGTCCCGCATCATAATATGCGACCTGCTTCTGATAATCGCCCTTGATCGTATCCAGCGCCAGCAGCGCGCGGTCACACATCACTGCCACCGGCAGGGAAATATCGTCCACTTCATACACGCCGAGATACACCTTCAGCGGATACGAGATCTCATTCGTGATCTTCATCACCTCTGCCGTCTGCTCGGTGAATTTCATTTCACGGTAATCACGTTTTTTCATCAAAAGTGCAAAACGGTCATTGACGAGCCTGCCGTAGACCTCACCGCTGATCGTCTGCCTGCGCAGTGCATCCGCGATGTTCACCAGAAGCTGATCTGCCGCCTGTCTGCCGAATACGTCATTGATCATCTTGAAGCTGCGCACATCCGAGCAGATCATCAGATACCGCTCGTCCGGATGCGTATGCAGACACCGCTCCACCTGCCGGTAAAAATACTCCCGATTGTAAAGTCCGGTCAGATAATCATGGGTCGCCGCATACCGCTCCTCTAACAGCGTCTCGATCTCCTCCGTCCGCTCCTGCACATTCAGATAGCTGCCGACATATTTTTCATCCGCATCCAAAAGCCTGCGGTACTGCAGCTTGAGGTATCGTTTTTCACCATTGCTGTCAAACGCCCAGTCGTAAACAAAGTTTTCATCCGGCGACTGGTAATTTTTCCGGCACCACGCATCAAACCACTCGTCAAAATGCTCTGTGTCTGCCATTTCTGCGGCAAACATCGCATCCATCCGCGCATTCGTGTACACCACACACCTGTCCACATCCATGATGAGCACACCGTCCTGCATCTCATCCACCGCCATGCCAAGCGTCTGGTTCACGAGCGCCCGCGGCACATACTCCATCGCATAATAGTCGATCGCGATCGCCACCAGCGGAAATGCCGGAACTGCATAATTGATCACGGAATTGGTCAGAAGGTGCAGCGTATCAAGCAGCACAAGCTGACAGAACAGTGACAGGATCCAGCCGTATTTGGCGCGGTACATATGCGGCATCTGCCGTCTCCGGTCGGTCAGGATCAGTATGATCGCAGCGATCAAAATACAGGAAATGCACAGATGCACATGAAAACCGGTGCGGCTCTCATACACCCAATACCAGTTGTGCCATCTGACGCGCTGATAGACACGGTATGCGTGATGCAGCCACGGGTTTAACAGAAGCTGCACCGAATCCGCCACGCACAGCCCGATCACGAGCCACGGCGGGATGAACCGCTCCAGATGATAGGAGCAGTAATTGCTCGCAAAACACAAAAGTGCCGCCAGAAGCCAGACCATGGAAATAAAAAATGCAGCATATGAAAGCTCTGCTGACAGCCTGCTGCGCGCCAAAAGCTGCGCGAAGCTCGTCAGCTCGCCCATACCTGCAAAAAACATGATGATCCTTATGATCCTTGCGTTTTTCTCTTTCCTTTTGTATACGGAACGGATGAAAAAGACGGCAAGTGCCGCCATGACCAGTCCGTAAGCGATCTCCATTCCTAATTTCATACTGTAAAGCCTCCGATGCAAGCACTGATAACATCCCTATTGATGCACTGCTCCCCGCTATTCATTGGACAGGTGCAGGACACGCTCCTGTATCTCCTGCGTGCGTCCCTGATTCCAGAACTGCGTGCCGATATAGCCGCACGTTCTGCGCGCCACAAAAAGCGTCTCCTGATCGCGGTTGCCGCAGTTCGGACACTCCCACACGAGCTTTCCGCCTGCATCCTTCACGACCTTGATCTCACCGTCATAGCTGCACTGCTCGCAGAAATCGCTCTTGGTGTTCAGCTCTGCATACATGATATTGTCATAAATGTATTTCATCACCTCAAGCACCGCAGAGATATTGTGCTGCATGTTCGGCACCTCCACATAGCTGATGGCACCGCCCGGCGAGAGCTTCTGAAACTCTGAC